>JBEBHM010000130.1:0-14480 GCA_040080875.1 Pirellula sp. | reverse complement strand
GTCGGGAAAAGCCTGGGAACCGATTTCATCGGCAGGGATTGGAAAGCCCGAGCCACGGTCGGACGGCAGTTACGAGGGAGGGCATATTGCGGCCATCAACGACTTGATCGACTGTGCCGAAACGAATCGTCCGACCAAATGCTCGGCGCATGACGCGCGCGCAATCGTGCAGATGATCGCAGCGGTTTTCGAGTCGCATCGCGTGGGAGCGTCCGTCGAATTCCCTCTCAAAACGCGAGAGAATCCGCTCGAATTGTTGAAACGAGCCTAGCGAGTCATGAGCGTTAAAACGGCGGGTACCAACGAAGAGCAATTGTCCCAATTGCTTGGGAGCATTATGCGAAAAATGGGAGACTTTGGCCATGATGGCTGGATCCCAATCGCTCTGATTACGAAGCATGGCCCTCGCGACAACAACTAGCATGCGTGCCAACGCAATAGCAACCTTCTTCTTGCGAGTCTTTTGCTTGCCGTGGCTACGTTCGTATACCTCTTTCGCCCACGGGTTGTAACGAAACGAGCATCACCACGCATATTCCACCAAAATTGCACGAACGAGACCTGATCCACGCTTGGTCATTTTGCTCTTGCGATCCGTTTCACCCGATTGGAATTGTTTAGGGACGAGTCGATGCGATTGCGCCCATCCTCTGTCGCGTAACGATTGGGACAATCGTTTAACTCTGCGATTGGGTCAATGTCTTACTTTGATAATTGTGGTAGGATAGGCCCGTCTTTCCGCACTCGCATCCTGACTTCCCAATGACCGAACTGAAACGATCGATTTTTGTCATTCCAAGCTCTTCGTTGGATGATTTACCCAAGGCCATGGGCCACGAGATGGCCCTTGATTTTTTGACGGCTTGGACGAGCCAATGGGATCCGCGGTTGCTGAGCGCCATGGGTGGACTGCCCGAGTGGAAACGGGCTGACGGTGCCTCGCTGGATCTCGAGGATGCCCTGCTTGTTTGTCCAAATATTTCTAAGCCGCCGTTGGATCAACCCCTTCGGGAACGCCTCGAGTTGAATCGATGCCGCTTGTTGAACTCGGACTCCCAATCGAGATCCGAGTTGGTTGCGAGCCTCGTTGAGTGTGTGAGTCCGGAGTCTTTGACAAAGCACCCGTGTCCTCTGCTGTTAGAGGACTTCTATGCGCTTGGGTATGCTGTTCTGCAAGTGCAGATTCTCGCGCGCAAATTAAGGTATTCCTGGAACATCGACTGGATCATGTTCACCGAGCAAGCGATCTCGGCTGCAAATGCGTCGCTTGCGGATGACGCAATAGAGTCGGAGCGATGGCTTCAAACCTGCTTTGACTCCCTTTCGCAGGAACGGGATCGCTATTGTTCGCAGCAGGCCTATTTGTTGGATGTTGTATTATTGGCATCGACGACCGTTGGATCATCGCTCGAGAAACAGCTCGAGTCAAAACATCCGATCAGTATCATCGCTACGTCGCGGCTGTTGCAATCGATCAAGGAACGCAATCCAACTGCGTTCTCAAAGATCAAAGAATGCGTTGCTGCCAAGAGTGTTTCGCTTGTGGGTGGGCTCGACACGGAGCGTATGCACCCCTACACGTCAGCGCATTCGATCATCCATGACCTGAAACAAGGGCTGCGGAGCTACGCCCAGTTGGGGGTCAGTGCACCGAAGATTTTCACTCGCTATGCGCCAGGCTTTACGGCAACCATGCCTACATGGTTGACTCAGTTTGGATACACGGGGGCGATTCTTGCCGCTTGGTCGGATGGATCTGTTCCTACCAACGATCAGGCCAAAGTGAAATGGCAAGCCAGCAGCGACGGCAGCTCGCTTGACACGGTCGTTGGCAACGTCATGGATGCTTCTAGCGCCGACACGTACATCGATTTGGCAGAAGCGCTGTCGAGGCAATTAGACTATCACCATGTTCCAACGATCGTGCTCGCGCATTGGCCTGGCAAGCAGCCACAACCATGGTGCGATTTGTTGCGAGTGATCGAAAGATCGCCTGCATTAGGTAAGCTACACACGGCCGAATCGTATTTTTCATCTACGAATTCACCCTATTCCAGCGATAGCTTTCCCAACGGGGCATTCAAGGTGCCTATCCCGGACTCGGTGCCCCAACAAAACAAGTTGCACGCAGCCATCGTTCAACAGGAGCATCTGCGGGTACGTCTTGAACGGCTCGAGTCACTTTGGTATTTGTGGACACAAGTCGCGGGCGGATCGATGGCCAATCATGAATCACTAGCGGCTGCCACCCATCAAATAAATAACCTGCACAGCTCCATCGACGCGTGGTTCGACAACTGCACGTCCAATACGGCAACAGAATCCGACATCACCGAGTTGCAACAACGGTTAGATTCCCATCGACAATTACTGCTCGAACGAATTTGCGAAGTGTTGACGAACCAGGCTTCCAAGGCCACCGGGCGGCCTGAATCGAACGGATACGTCGTAGTCAACCCAAGCAATCATAGTCTCCGATGCTATTTGGAGGACATCGTTGGAAACGTCGACAAGGATTCCTGTCCCAGAATGGTTGCGGCCGAGTCTCGCGCCGGCAAATCGACGGTGATCGTGGATGTTCCACCCTATGGCTTTGTCAAATTCGCGTCGACACCAAGTCGAGCGAGCCAGTCCAACGCTGAGATACAGGTTCCTAAGGCGTCCGTGTGGAGTCGAATATCTGGCAAGAGGCTTGGAATTGCCGATACCGATTGGACGTTGGCCAATGAGTTCTTCGAAATCCAAATCGACCCCAAGAAAGGACACCTGCGATCGTTGTACATTGCAAACAAACGCGGCAGTCGCCTGAGTGGGATGACGTCGATCGTTCAAGGAAATCCCAGTGCTCAACGAAAGTGGGACGAGCGAGAATGCCTCGAGCCAATCGACGTTCAATTGCGGATCGTGCGTACGACACCGTTGGTTGGCATCATCGAATCCGTAGCGAGCTTTAAGCAGTTGGACGGCCGAGTTGCCCGCGTGACCACCACGTACAAATTATGGAAGGGGACGCGGTGGATTCAAATTGACGTCGACGGGGAGAACCTGTCACAAGATCAGAACGCATGCGTCTGGCGAACCGCATGGCTCAATGAGAGTTCAACGGTCTCGGCGTGGCATCACGGAATCAAGGGCAAGCTGCAATCGCCTCTTCAAAACACAGTAGAATTGATCGAGATCGACGATGCAGAACACAAGATCTTTTTCGCGACGGGTGGTCTAAGCTCACATCGTCGCTCCGAATTAAGATTCTTGATTTCGCAGATCCCAATCGACGTAAATGGAAGAGCACGCGGCACCTTTGCACTTGGTATGGACTGGCCGCGCCCTTACGAGACCGCGATGGACTTGTTGGATCGTCCTTGGTTGATTGGCACAAATCAATCCTCGGGAGCGAGTAGCGATACTAGCGCATGGTTGGCGCAATGCAATTTGTCCAACGTAAATTTCTATTTTTCAGACCCCACCCCAGCGCTCCAATCCGAAATGATGTCGATCGAGGAAGCGGATCTGCTTGCCGGCCGTCAAGGGGATGTTTGCCTATGGTTGCAAGAAACTCAAGGGAAGTCGGGAGCCGCGAAGATGAGTTTTTTCAAGGACGTTGCGGAAGCTTGGCGCGTGGACAGCCAAGGGCGAGAGTATGCCTCGCTGCCAGTATCCGATGGCCAGTTGGTTTTTAGCGTGAACGCCAACGAGCAATCGCGTATACTACTTCGGTGGAAACAAGACTCCAGCTTGTCGAATTCCTAAAAATCATCGAGCGATTCACTCCATTCGTCGTTCGCCCTTCTGGGAACCCCAAACCGACATGAACACTAAACCTGATCCAGCCGATTTGACCAACCAGTCCATTGCGGGATTTTCGATCCTGCATCGATTGGGTGTTGGAGGAATGTCCGAAGTCTATCTTGCATTCCAAGAGTCGCTGCATCGGCACGTAGCACTCAAAGTACTGCGATCGGATTTCGTCGGTTCGAGCGATCACGAGCAACGGTTCTTGCAGGAGGCCAGAGCGGTGGCGTCTTTGATCCATCCCAATATTGTGCAAGTGTACGATGTGGGAAAGTTTGAATCTATCCACTACATTGCGCAGGAGTATGTCCCAGGTAGCAATCTACATGCCTACATTCAGCGACGCGGTGCGTTGCCTCTCGCCGAATGCGTGTCCATCCTATGGCAAGCGACGGCGGCATTGCAAAAGGCGGCTTCCATCGGATTGGTCCACCGGGACATTAAACCCGACAATTTGCTCTTAACGCCTGACGGAGAAGTGAAGGTCGCGGATTTCGGTTTGGCGCGAGCCAGAGGACAAGCTCAAAACTTAACTGCGGCAGGAGTCACTCTTGGCACTCCTTTGTACATGAGTCCTGAGCAAATCCAAGGTTTGCAGATCGACTCGAGGAGCGATTTGTATTCGCTCGGTGCAACGGCTTACCATATGCTTTCCGGGCGACCTCCTTTCGCCGGTGAAACGGCCCTCGCTCTCGCAATGCAACACTTGCAAACCGAACCATTTTCGCTGAAGCAGCTTCGGCCTGATCTTCCGGACTCTTTAGTCAGCATCGTACATCGGCTCATGGCAAAGAGCCCCGAAGAGCGATTTTCGTCCGCCACCGAATTGAGCCGATCGCTCCGTGACGTTGTTGACCAGCACTTGAACGGGCATATCGATCAGATGATCCCATTCACCGGTTTGGTCATCGACAATCAACGAATCAGCAATCTCGAATTGACTCAGCGGCTGCAAAAAATAACACAGGGGGGGAACGCAGTTGTGTTGACCAACAACCCATGGAAAACACTTTCGTGGAGGGTTGCATTGGTTTTAGGGATGTTAGGCTTGGGCTTCTTCACCAGCATGATTGCCACGCGCGGAGATTTGCTTCCAAATCCGGAAACCGCAACTACTGGCGTCGAGCGAAGAGACAATATTCAGAGTCAATATGCTTTGGCACTCAAGGAAAACGACCTCAGGCATTGGAACGCCGTGTCGAAGAATTTTCCGCCAAACGATGCGATTAGCGAAAACTATTGGCTCAAGGCCGAGTTGCAGATCGCTAGGCTGTCGATCAAAGCCGAAAATTACAAAGAAGCGATCAAGTCGCTGAATCAAGCACTCAAATCCAAAGACGAAACCATTCTCAACATAGCCAGAATCGAGATGGGATACGTGATGAACAAAGTTTTCGGAGCTGCGGCAGCGGAGCCATTTTATGAGGACGCCTCTCGTTCGATTCGGCATATCGTTCAAGAAAAAAAGAGCCTGATCGAGGAGGCGTTGCCGGAGAGAATTCGTGCCGAGTGGATGAGGCAATACGACTCGTCTCCAGGTACCACTACGCCCCAAGCTCCTGAAAGCTAGTCCTTTGCCCAGATTAAAATTGGGATTGGCAGCGATCAGAGTAGAACGATCGTCCTCAATCGTTCCACAAGCGATTGGGACAATCGCTCTACTCTCCCAACCCGGAAATTAAAGTTGGACAGAGCACTAGGGCGGTTCGCAACATCGTCCATCGGTTATTGCTAAACTAGGGAATCCTTTCTGCCTTGCTACGTTAGCGTCGCTCGGTTTTTCATTTTCGAATCACTTCAGGGGTTTTCATCGGATGCGTTTCAGGGCCGTGGTTTCTACAGTATTGTTGCTCGCTTTGATTACATGGGAGGTCGCATTCCTCGGATGCAATCCGCCCAACGATAGCCAACCGTCGGCGGCAAAACGGAGCGATGCGAACCGCAAACTCCGAATTGCGGTCATCCCCAAAGGAACCAGTCACCAGTTTTGGCAAGCAGTCCATGCGGGCGCTGAGGCCGCCGCGAAAGAGTTGGGCAACGTCGAAGTGCTGTGGAAAGGGCCTGAAACCGAAGCGGATACGGCAGGGCAAATCTCGGTGGTCAAGAACTTCATTACCAATGGAGTGGATGGCATTTGCTTGGCACCTAATCATTCGCAGGCCTTAGTCGATGTGGTGGCCGAAGCTGCTGCCGAAAAGATCCCGGTCGTCGTCTTTGACAGCGGCTTGGCCAAGGGGGCGCCCATCGTTAGCTACGTTGCAACCGACAACCTGCGCGGAGGCGTGCTTGCGGGCAAACGATTGATCGAAGCCATGGGGAATCAAGGCAAGGTCATATTGCTGAGATACAAGGAGGGGAGCGAGAGCACTGAGCAGCGCGAGCGAGGGTTCCTCGAGGCTATGGCTGCAGAAAAGCAAGTTGTTGTCCTCTCCTCGGATCAGTACGCGGGCACCACCACACAAGAGGCTCTCGCCAAAGCCACACAGTTGCTGAACAAGTATCGCGACGAGGTTACCGGGATTTTTTCTGTCTGCGAACCCAACGCCAACGGTACGTTCGAAGCCCTCGTCCAAACAGGCATGGCGGGCAAAGTCAAGTTTGTCGCTTTCGACCCAAGCGACAGCTTGATCCGTGGAATGGAAGAAAACAAGGTCTGCGGCATCATGCTTCAAGATCCCTATGAGATGGGTCGCCGATCTGTCCTGACCATTGCCCAACATTTGCGAGGCGAAAAAGTCGAAGCGGTCATTTCAACCGGCGAGTATGTCGCAACACCGGAAAATCAAAAGACCGAACCGTACGACCGTTTGCTTCGTCCTGTTTTGCACAAGCCATGATGGACAGGGCTCCGTCCATGGTCGCCAGCGAATCGGAACAAACAACTGCACCTGAGGATGACGACGCCAACGTTTGCTTGTCGATGCACTCGATTTGCAAACGATTTGGGGCAACTCAGGCACTCCGAGATATTTCCCTCTTTGTTCGCGCCGGAGAAACACTTGCGCTCATCGGTGAAAATGGGGCCGGCAAGAGCACCTTGATGAAGATCCTAAGCGGAGCCCACTCGCCGGATTCGGGATCGATGCTGCTCAACGGGCATCGCTTTAGACCGCATGGACCACATGATGCTAGACGGGCAGGGATCGCCATGGTCTATCAAGAGCTGAGTTTGGCGCCTGATCTGTCCGTTGAGGAAAACATGATGCTCGGACAGGAGCTGAGCCAATATGGATTCGTAAACAAATCCCAACAACGCGAAAAGGTACGGGCCGTCTTACGTTTGCTGGGACATTCGGAGCTGAGTCCATCGAGAATCGTTGGAAATCTTCCGATCGGAACACAACAGATCGTCGAGATTGCGCGAGGTTTGGCCTCGAACGCCAAGGTCATGGTGTTTGACGAACCGACTAGCTCGCTCTCCAGGCATGATGTTCAAGAACTATTTCGGTTGATCCATCGACTGACCGGTGAGGGATTGGCAATCATCTACATCAGTCACTTCCTTGAGGAAATTCGAGAGATTGCTCAACGGTACTTGGTTTTGCGAGATGGTCAGATGGCTGGTGGTGGTTTGCTAACCGAGATAACCAATCCTCAAATCGTCTCGTTGATGGTCGGACGCAACGTGGATGCACTCTTCCCGCATGTTCCACACTCTATCGGTCAAACCGTATTACAAGTCCGCGGCCTCTCCGGCTCGCCGACCCCTCGCCATATCTCACTGGATGTTCGGTCCGGCGAGATCGTCGGTCTATTCGGTCTCGTAGGTGCTGGGCGAACCGAAACGCTTCGGCTCATCATGGGTCTAGACCGCTCCACTGCGGGTGTTGTGCAGGTTCGAGGGCGAACGAGTGCGAATTCACCTCGCGCCAAGATACGCGAGGGACTGGGACTGGTATCCGAAGATCGAAAAGGCGAGGGACTTTCGCAATCGATGTCGATTGTGGACAACCTGACTTTGAGCGACTTGAAGCCGTATGTGCGGTTTGGCATTATGGATCTCAAGAAGAGGCGCGATGCCGCTCGACACTGGATGCGAAAACTCTCAATCAAAGGCAGGACACCAGACCAGCCGGTAAGTCATTTGTCGGGAGGAAATCAGCAAAAAGTTGCAATCGCGCGGGTGCTGCATCAGAACGCAGACATTCTATTGTTGGATGAACCTACCAGAGGAATCGATGTCGGTACCAAAGCAGAAATATATCAATGGATTGGCGAGTTGGCTGCTGCGGGGAAATCAATCCTGTTCGTGAGTTCGTACTTGCCGGAGCTCATGGCCGTGTGCGATACGATCGGAGTCATGTCGCGAGGGGAACTGCGAGAGGTTAGGCTGACGAATCAATGGACCGAAAGCGAGATACTCTCCACTGCCGTATTAAGCGACGAGGAATTGCTGGGAGTGAAGCCATGAGTGCGACGGAATCTCAAACAACGATTGTGGACGCTGACCGGCAAAGCCTTGCGGCACGGTTGATTCAATCTCTCGGACCACTTTTGGCTTTGGTGGTCGTGGTGGCAGGTTTTGGAATCGCGGACCAAATTTTTGGGCAAGGGCGATTCTGCGAAATGCGCAATGTTCGCGTCATCTTGGTATTGACTGCACCCGTCGCGGTCGCAGCCCTGGGCATGACCCTGGTGATCATCGCGGGTGGTATCGATTTGTCAGCAGGCACCGCAGCCATGCTTTGCACCACGGTGTTAGCATGGTCCCTCAATCAAGGACTTCCGGTAGCTCTCGTCACTGCGTTGACGCTCGTAGTGGGGGCTTTATGCGGTCTTACCAACGGGCTCTTGATCGGCCTATTGCGCATACCCCCCTTCATCGTGACGCTCGGTACGATGACCATATTCTTGGGGGTAGCCAAACGCATTGCCAAGGGATCGACCGTCTTTGTGGAGAGAGAAAAAATTCCCAAGTGGTTATCGGACTTGAGTTCGACCATGCCGCCCGATTGGACTGGCTTGCTTCCCAACATAGCCAATGGAGTCTGGCTAGCGCTCATCGTCGCAATCCTTGTTGCCATTTTTCTTAACCGAACGGTCCTGGGTCGACAGCTATTTGCCATCGGCTCGAGCGAATCGACCGCGAGACTCTGTGGTGTGAATATCTTGGCGACAAAAGTGCTTGTGTATGCCTTGGCAGGTGTCTTGGTCGCCGTAGCAGGAATCTATACTTTTTCATTGGTCAAGATGGCCAACCCGGTGGAAGGAATCGGACGCGAGCTCAAGTTCATCGCTGCGGTCGTGATCGGCGGTGGGAGCTTGAGCGGCGGTCACGGTACGGTTCTCGGGACACTGGCCGGAGCGACCATTATGGGAGTCATCGCCAGCGGTTGCGATCAGCTTGGCATTCAAAACTCGACGCAAGATATCATGATCGGAGCCATCATCATCGCGGCGGTGACCCTGGATCAATACCGTCGCCGACGAGGCGGAAGTGAGTTATAGTAGCGATGAGGCAAGCCGTGGTTTCGAATCTGCCCGTGGCATGGGCTTCCAGCCCGTGAAGTCTACAATACTAGGCCGAGTTGCGGAGCAACACGGCTACAACCAGGCCGAGTTGCGGAGCAACTCGGCTACATGAAACATCGAGAGATAGCCATGTCCGATCTGACGAATCCGCTTTCTAGCCTTGACGATTGGGAAGATGACGTGCTCCGCCGCTATCCGGAACCAGCCAAACAACCCGAGCAGTTCCGCGACTATGCTTCGGATGCGAAGCCCAGCGTTCGAGAGTTTTATCGGCTGAATCATCGCTACCAATCGTTCGACTTTGTCCAACAAAAGCGATCTCAGTATTTGAGGTTGGCCAAAGTCCAGATGAGCATTTGGGATGCCATGGAGTACCTCAACACCTTGGTGGACGATAGTGACCCTGATATCGATTTGCCTCAGATCGAACACTTGCTTCAAACGGCGGAATCGATTCGTCGCGACGGCAAACCCAGATGGTTTATCCTGGCCGGGCTCGTTCATGATTTGGGCAAAATCCTGTGCTTGTGGGATGAACCGCAGTGGGCAGTCGTCGGCGACACATTTCCGGTCGGTTGTCGCTATTCGGAACGGATTATTTTTTACGATGCATTTCAAGACAATCCCGATTGGGGCCATTCCGAATATCAAACGGAACTTGGTATCTACCGCGAGGGGTGCGGGTTAGACAAGGTGCTGATCTCGTGGGGACACGACGAATACATGTATCACGTGGCCAAAAACTATTTGCCTGAGCCTGCTCTGGCCATGATTCGTTACCATTCGTGTTACCCAGTGCATCGCGAGGGCGCTTATTCATACCTCATGAATGACCGAGACCATGAGATGATGAAGTGGGTTCGAGAATTCAATAACTACGATCTCTATACCAAACGCGATGAGCGTATGGACGTGCAGGGTTTGCGACCGTTCTATCAGTCACTGATCGACGAGTACTTTCCAAATAAAATCGATTGGTAATTTTCACTAGCAAGGTGACGAAATGTCAAAACCATCCCGCCGCTCGATCCTGTTAGGCCTAGGTGCGTCTGCGGCTATGTCACAGGCACCGCGGCCAACCTTTGGACTGTCTCCATCGTCCGCAAAGTTAAACATAGGGCTCATTGGTTGCGGTAGTCGTGCCAAATCGCACCTTTCCGAGTTCAGGAAGATCGCGAACATCACTTGGGTGTGCGACCCAGACAAAAAGAGACTTGCCGATTTCGCGGAGTCATCCGGCGCGCCCAATCAAACCAATGATTTACGAAAAATGCTGGAGGACAAAAGCCTGCATGCGGTGGTGGTCTCAACGCCAGATCATTGGCATGCACCCGCATCGATCATGGCTTGTAATGCTGGCAAGCATGTGTATGTCGAGAAACCGTGCAGCCACAATTTGCGCGAAGGCAAACTCCTAGTAGAAGCTGCTCGCAAGAACCAAGTGGTCGTGCAGCACGGAACGCAAAGTCGCACGAGTCGCTTGATCGTCGATGCGATCCAATTGATCCGCGAGGGTGCCATTGGTACAGTTTTAGGAGCAAAAGCTTGGAACATTCAGCGGCGCAAAAACATTGGAACGGCTTCACCAAAATCGGCGCCCGAGCATGTCGACTACGATACCTGGGTAGGTCCGGCCGAGTTCATGCCGTACCAAGAGAACCGGTTTCATTATGATTGGCACTGGTGGCACAACTTTGGGACGGGCGACATCGGAAACGATGGGGCTCATGAAATCGATATGGCACGCTGGGGGCTAGGAGTCGAGGGATTGCCGCACACTGCTTCGGCCATCGGAGGCAAGTACTATTTCGATGACGATCAACAATTTCCTGACCATGCCACGTGTGTATACGAATGGCCAGGCGATGGACGAGTAGGACAACGGCGTCAATTGACTTTCGAGATGCGGATTTGGTCCAAGAACTATCCTTACAATTGCGATAGTGGCGTGGAGTTTTATGGAACGGCCGGAATGATCTTTGTGAGCAAGCGAGGCAAGCTCATGATGTGGGGCGAAGACAACAAGTTGGTGGAATCACCCGCGCCCAAAGAAATTATCCCCTTGCCCGCCAGCCATCAAGCCGACTTCCTAAACGCGATTGCCAAGGGCACGAGACCATCGGCGGACATCGAGATCGGGCATCATTCGACGGCGTTGATACATCTAGCAAACATCTCCGTGCGTACAGGGCGATCGTTGAAGATTGACCCTGTTTCCCAATTAATCGTTGGCGACGAGCCATCGAGTGCAATGTTGAGTCGCAAATATCGAACCGGCCACTGGTCCGTCCCAACCGCGTAAGACTGCGGGCGTAAGGATCGCGGTGCGAGCGTAAGGATTGCGGCGATCGCTACGGTTTTCACCCCGGATGGTGTGGCAGATGTCTAGGCGGTGGCGAAGCCACCGTACGTGGGAAACGCCCACGTGAAAGCCCCGGATGGGGCGATAGATACTCCGCGAAGTGAATTGATCGTCCGCGATGTTTTTGTTCTATCGTCCCAAAGGGGATTGGTGCGAGAAATTGGACATGTGGTCCACCGGCAGTTAGCATCGGCGCTTTCTGAAACGATTGATGACAATCGTCTTACTCTGGTTGCTCGCGCTCACGGCTTGGTTTCCTGTTTGTCCTGCCAGTGCTTGGGTCCTTGCCTGGCGGCTGACCTATCTGCAGCTCGCTGGCTGGTTGTTCGTCAGGCGGCGAAAGTGGACCATCGTAATTCGGTATAAGCGGACGTCTTCCGTTCTCAATCGGACCCTCGCTGTATCCAGGTGGAAATCCAGGCTGAGGTGCAGCATAGGTTGATTGTGGTTCGGGGCCAACATTCTGTGAAGGAATTAGATTCGCGGCTTGTGGCACCGGATAATATGGCACATTGGTTGCCGGCTGCATTGAATTGTTTGGATAGTAGTACCGTGGATTTACCGGAATCGGTGGTGTGAACGATTGCATGTCACGCCATGAATCCGGGAAACCGAGCCCCTCGCCCTCGTTCTCAAGCAACTGAAGTCGCAATTCGATGAGTTTGGATCGAGCGTCTTGGCGTTTATCCAGTTGTTGTTTGAGCCGCTGTATTTGTTCTTCCAATCGTGCGACATGGTCTCGTCGGCTCTTTTGATCCTTATCAAAGATTTCTTTTAGGTATTGTCGGATCGTCTCTTTGGCTTCGGCCTTATCCGACTCGGACGAGTTCGTCGATTGAAGTTTCGCAATCGCCTGTCGAGTCTCCTCGCTCATTCCTTGTATGGGACCAATCGGAAAGCCTGCCGTAGGTATTCCAGGTGGATAAGAGGGAGCTTGATAGCCGATTGCGGTGCCTTGTTGGATGTTGACTGGAAAGCCAGCCACCGGTGTCTTTTTCGGCTGTTGCGCGTAGAGGTTGACGACTCTACCGGCACCCGCGACTCCCGCGATCGATAGTGCAGCGATCGCTGCGAACTTTGGAAAGGTCATCTTCATTGTTGTTCCCCGTTTTCGTAAGTAAGTAAATCCGCATTGATAGCATCGAGTTGGTAATGGATGGTTTGCACATCCAAGTAGAAATTAGCGTCGGTTTTTTGTAGAAACGGCTGAGGCGATGCCTCCAGCCAATCGAGTTGTGATTGAATATCGGCGATTTGCAAATTTAATTCCTGTTCTAGATGGGAGTTCGAAAGTAGCTGGTTCAAGGCTGCGGATGTCTTCTTTGATTTGTCATCGGATCGATCGATGGTGGTCAGGAAGACGATGGCGCAGACAATTGCAGCGATGCCAATTAGGCCAAGGCTCACCCACCATTCCGAGCGCAAGGCAAAGCCAGCAGGCCAGGCAATCGTCGAAGGAATATCGCGTCGGCTGAGCGAAAGTCTTCCTGACTGCAGTGCAGCCAAGAGTCCTTCCAATTCCTGTTCGACGACATGCATGGATGCGAAACGGTCGCTGGCGTCTTTGGAAAGAAGTCTGTCAATCAATTGAGTTATTTCGATGGGAATGTCGGAATTAACTTGTTCGATCGATCGATGCGGTTCCGTACAGATTCGATTGAGAACTCCCATGGCCCCGCTGGCGCGAAAGGGTGGCCGGCCAGTCAGCATGTAGTACATGACGCTCCCCAAGCTAAATTGATCGCTGCGAGTGTCGATCGAATCACCTCGAGCTTGTTCCGGAGACATATAGTGTGGAGTCCCCGCGACAACTCCGGTGCGCGTCAACGATGCATCGTCGACTGCCCTGGCCAAACCAAAATCGCTTAGCAAGACACGATCAACATTGTCATGCAGCAGAATGTTGGCTGGCTTGACGTCGCGATGCACAAGCCCCTGATCGTGAGCGGCCGCAAGTCCCGACGCTGTCTGCATGGCAATTCTAAGCGACTCGGCCAAGGGCATTGGTCCGTGTCGATCGACTTTGGATTGGAGCGATTGGCCGTTGACACACTGCATCACGAGGAAGGGCACTTTTCCCTCCGACTCTACGTTGTAGATAGGGATCACGTTGGGATGAATGACCGCTGCAGCCGCTTGGGCTTCGCGAGCGAATCGCTTGCGAGCCGAAGCGTTGTTCGCAAGGTGCGCTGCCAACACTTTGACCGCAACCACTCGGTGCAATTCCGTGTCGTGCGCCTTGAGCACGACTCCCATTCCACCGGTGCCGATGACCCGTTCGATGTCATAGCGCCCCAGGCGGCCAAGCAATTCTGGATGACGTGGCGAATCTAAAAACGATAGCGTGACTGTCTCAAGTTCGATTCGCGAGTCGTCCGGCATCTCAGATTGCACTTCGACAATCACCGATCCAAAATCCGAATCGGACTTGGTCGTCGGCAAGTCGCATTCCAACCAAGATTTTCTCGCCTCTCCCCACCACGAGATTCCGCTGGATAGGGTGGACTCAAGCCGCACTTGGCAAACCGTGCAACCCTCGACGTGCGCGACGGCATCTGCAAAGCCGGTATGGCTCTCGTCTCCGTTGACCACTAATTGCCACGCGGGATACTTGCAGTCGTGGTGAGTAGATTTGGTCGAAGTTGATTTAGATTGCATGATCACGTTCCCATTGTTCAATGATGGATCGAATGCGAGCGATGATTCGACTGCGGGCGATGTAG
The DNA here is from genome assembly GCA_040080875.1 of Pirellula sp. Lineage (GTDB taxonomy): Bacteria > Planctomycetota > Planctomycetia > Pirellulales > Pirellulaceae > JBKCUI01. The sequence goes on along the minus strand of JBEBHM010000130.1, from coordinate 131 downwards.
ACAGCGCCCGCGGTCATGCGCAATGACTCGGCGACACTACCCACGGGCTCGTCGAGCACGGCGGTGCGCCAAAAAGCATTCCAAGTGTTTTCGCTGAAGGAATCCCTGACTTGGGCTGCCGCCACTCGAAA
>JBEBHM010000796.1:0-3863 GCA_040080875.1 Pirellula sp. | reverse complement strand
CGTACTGAGCCTGAGGCGCTAGCCGATTTCCTGTGGCTTGGCTCGGCTAGCGCCTCAGGCTCAATGAATTACATGAGCAAAGTCAATCATACAGCCCGAAATTTTCGAGCCTGTAAAAGAGCGCAACCACAGGCTGGAAGCCTATGCTACAACACCATCCAGGGAGGTTAAACAGCGCGATTCGTGATGACTTGAATCATGGCTTCTGCGAACCAAGGAAGATCGTCTGGCTTGCGGCTGCTAACAAAATGCCGATCAACCACCACCGGAGCATCCTCCCAAATGGCACCCGCGTTGATCAAGTCATCTTTGATGCCCGGCGAGCCGGTCACGCGGACTCCACGATAGACCCCCGCAGAGATGGCCATCCACCCGCCGTGACATATCGCCGCCACGCATTTTTGTTGTTGGTCAAATTCGGCAATTAACGTTTTGACTTTGTCCAATCGTCTCAAACGATCTGGCATAAATCCACCGGGGAGCAGGATTGCATCAAAATCTTGAGACGAAGCATCGGCAATGCAAATGTCCGAAACGCACGGATAACCGTTTTTTCCCGAATAAGTTGTTTTCGACTGTTCTGCGGCAATGATAAATGTTGCACCGGCTTCGATCATTCGGAGCTTCGGGTACCAAAGTTCCAAGTCCTCGTAAATATCCCCTACAAAAGCAAGGATTCGCTTGTTGTTGAGTGTTTTGCTTGCCATTGCATGTGTCCTGCGGTGACTTGTCCAACATTCGTGGCACGGATCGTGCTCTTGATTACGTCATTATGGATTGAACGATCGCTTTTATCGTCAAAATCAGATTGGAACATACGGTTTCAACTTGCACAAGGAAACTTGAATCGGACCCATCATCTGTTACGCTGATGATATTCATAGATTGTCTCTGAGCGCGGGTCGAATCTATTCGTAGCAGAAATACCATTTGGAGTAGGTGAGTCGCCATGGGGCTAGGCCAATTTTTTTCCGGTGATCGACGAGGTCTTTCGTTTGAGTTGTTTCCGCCGAAAACAGACGATGGCGTCGGCACGTTGATGCAAACGGTCGGCGAATTGATCGAGTTTGCGCCCGACTTTTTTACTTGCACGTATGGTGCGGGCGGATCCACTCGCGATCGCACGCTGGAGATATTGAAGAAGATCAAGGAACGCCACGATATACCAGTCGCGTCCCACTTGACGTGCGTTGGGACGACGGTCGAACAATTGCGAGAATACTTGCAGGTTGCAATCGCACAGGATACCGATTTCATCGTTGCGCTCCGTGGCGATCCACCCAAAGGAGAAACCGAGTTTCGCCAAACCGTCGGTGGACTCCGCTATGCCAATGAATTGGTCTCGTTGATTCGAAGCGAGTTTCCAGAGTTGGGCATTGCCGTGGCTGGGTATCCCGAAGTGCATCAAGAAGCGCCGAGCGCTGATGTCGACCTTGAAAATCTGAAACGCAAGGTGGATGCGGGAGCCGACATCGTGGTGACCCAGTTATTTTATATCAACGAAGATTACTTCCGATTTCGAGACCGATGTGTGGCTGCAGGCATCCGCATACCCATCGTTCCGGGTATCCTACCCGTTACCAACCTGGCTCAGATTCAACGAATTGCGTTGATGTGCAAAGCCAAGTTGCCGGATCGCTTGGTTCAACGACTCGGTCAAAGCAGTGAAACCGATTGGCAATTTGCGGCCGGAGTAGAATTTGCTCAGTCGCAGGTAGCCGAGTTGCTCAACGAAGGGGTCCCCGGTATTCACTTCTACGTTTTGAATAAGTCCCAAGCGACCGGCGAAGTCCTCAAGGCACATTGGTTCGTTTCATGATTGAATTGAAGTTCGGCTTTTTGGGTGGAGGCCAGATGGCTTCTGCCATCGCGCGCGGTGCCGTGGTCTCCGGAATTGCGTCAGACGAGAATATTGCTTTCTTTGACACAAGCACCAACCAGATCCAAACGCTTCGTGAAAAGTTCCCGCGAAGCTGTATCGTCGATTCGGCAACCGAACTTTTTAGCATTTGCCGTCGCATTGTATTGGCGGTGAAGCCTCAGACCCTGGCAGAGATTGCAGGTGGATTTAGAGAAGTCGTCACCGAACAACATCTCTTGGTTTCGATCGCGGCTGGAATACCGTTGGACAAGCTATCGTTGTGGTTCGGTACTCAACGCATCATACGCGTGATGCCAAATACTCCATGCCAATCGCTCGAGGGGGCAAGCGGCATAGCGGTTGCGAAATCGGTCACCGATAACGACGTCGAGTGGTGTGAATCACTTTTTGGATCCGTCGGCAAAGTAGTGCGAGTGTCAGAAGAACAGTTGCACGGGGTCACGGGAGTTTCGGGTTCTGGGCCTGCGTATGTTCTTATGATGATCGAAGCCCTCAGCGATGGAGGTGTTATGGCGGGGCTCAGCCGGCAAGCCGCTTTGGAGCTCGCCACGCAAACAGTACTCGGGACCGCCAAAATGGTACAAGAAACAGGAATCCATCCAGCCGTGTTGCGAGAACAAGTGACTAGTCCAGCTGGAACGACGATCGCGGCACTTAGCACGTTGGAGCGAGCAGGTTTTCGATCGGCGGTCATCGACGGAGTGATGGCAGCGGTGAAACGATCGAGAGAACTTGCTAGTTAGAACCAGCTTGTCAGTGTGGAAATAGCATGACGGTCCGACGGTAGATTTTAGACTGCCTCTTTTGCAACTTGGCGAGAGCCTTCTTTTTGCAACAAGCCCATTCGGCAAGCACTCGCTCGTAAACCGAAGTTAACGAATCCAAGCATACCAAAACCTAGCCGTCACCTTGGGATTCTTTCCCCCGAAAAGCAAAATTAGCAACCATCAAGTGGAAATTCCGACGTGAATTCGTTAGAATCTCGCCTTATCAGGACGTTGAGGCCTAAATTCGCCCATTGATTGTCAGGTTGCTTCCTCTTCCTTCTTATCTGCTTTTCGATTTTGGTTATAGCCTTGCCTAAGTGTTTTTGCATGATTGTCCTTATTTTAGATGGGAAGAAAGAGAATGAACCAAACCAAAAAGAGCCGTGCATTCACATTGGTTGAGTTGCTCGTCGTCATTGCTATTATAGGTATACTTGTTGGGCTGCTATTGCCCGCCGTTCAAGCCGCTCGCGAGGCTGCGAGACGAATGCAGTGTTCAAATAATCTGAAACAGCTTGGACTTGCGTTACACAACTATCACGATGCGCACCGGAGGTTTCCGCCGGGGAACGTTTCTCCATTGACGATGAACAACGGTTGCTTTACGGGTGGCACCGGCGGTAACTTTTTCCCCGGTGCGCCTTGGTCGGTGCAGGTATTGCCGTACCTGGAGCAAACAGCCATCTATAACAGACTTAATATGTCGGGAACGTTTCCCAGCAGCTACGGCGACGTTGCGTCCAACAATTTATCTGCTTGGACCCCTGTGACAAGCAGCCCGCTCTACAGCCGCGTTCCCTCGTACCAATGCCCATCCACCCCGGAAGGAATGTTGAAATGGGTAATCTTGTCTACGGTTGGAAATCCGTTACCGGGAGTTGAAAGAACCACCATGAACTATTTTGCGTGCATGGGAGGAGGACTCGATGAGCCTGCTACCGCGAACAAAGTTGTTTCGCCAGCGATTCCAGGTCGCTCACCCGGTGGACAAAACTGCACTTGTGGTACCGTGGCAGCTGCGATCCCTGGATCTAGGTTCTTGATCCATTGGACGAATGGATTTATGCACGTTAATTCGAGAAAGGGAATTCAAGACGCGACGGACGGAACGTCTAATTCGATCCTAGTTGGCGAGACCATTTACCAGAATATGCAAATCAATCGAGGATGGGGTTCTGGCCACCGCGTCAATAACACGGCCAATAACGGTCCTG
>JBEBHM010000795.1:0-3868 GCA_040080875.1 Pirellula sp. | reverse complement strand
GCGTACTTCCCTCCACTTCCTCTTCTTCCCTTCTCCTCTCTCTTCTCCTTCTTTTCTTTTTCCCTTTCTTTTGTGGCAAAGAGCAAACGCGCCGATATTAAGTTTCGCTGGTTGGGTTCCATTGTCGGAGATGAGCAAGGCATCATCAGGTATCGATTTCAAGGTGAAGTACTTGATTCGTTTTATCGCAATCGGATCGGCCTGTGTGTGCTACATCCTGCCCATTGTGCTAGATTGCCTTGCGAGATCACCCACGTCAACGATTCGGTCAGTGCGGGGTATTTCCCGGAGTCCATTTCTCCTCACCAGCCTTTCCAAAATATTCGAGCTATCACACATAACGCAGTTCCGCAATGGAACGTTCGGATCGAAATGTTTGGCGACACGTTTGAAATGGAAGACCAGCGCAATTGGACCGATGCGTCATTCAAGACGTATAGTACGCCACTCCACATTCCCTTCCCAGTTTGTCTTGAAAAAGGCACTCGAATCGATCAATCGGTAGAGATCGCTTTGTGCCCGTCGCGAGATTCTTACGGCCTGTCTCACGTATCTCCTAATACCGCTCCTACCAATAAGAGTCTCAACGAGTCTAAAATAGACATGCGCCGTGAAGCCGACACGCTAATCAGGATCGATTGGAAAGCACCTGTGCGACGTCCAAAGATTGGCGTACTGATGCCGCATGACGCGATGACCGTTGCGGAACCCGTCATTCAGATCTTACACGCGATTCACCTTGATCACTTGCGAGCCGACTTGCAACTCGATCAAAACGGTTGGCAGCAGAGACTCGCACAGGCGGTGTTGCTTGCAGGGCAAATCGATAGCCAGCTCGAAATCGCCATCTTTGCCGAGACGACCAACGATCTCCCTTGGCGAGAATGTATCCAGCGCCTCAGAGACCTTCGGTCGCGCATCGCACGACTCCTCGTATTTCACACCTCGGAAAAGACGACGCCGAGTCGGTTGCTCGACGAGGCGGTCGCGTGTCTCAATGACAATGGGCTTGAGCTGCAAATCGTTTCAGGAACGGACGCCTATTTTGCAGAATTGAATCGCGGGAGACCCCCGTGCGTTTCGGGCTCGTGCGTTTGCTATTCGATGAATCCGCAAGTGCACGCATTTGACAATTGGTCTTTGGCCGAGACGCTCGAGGCACTCGGTGCAACGGTCGACTCGGCATTTGAGTATTTCGGTTCCGACGTAGTCGTTTCACCGATCTCGCTTAGGCCACGCTTCAATCCCAATGCAACAATCCAAATGGATCGTGCGACCGAACTGCAAGCGGCCATCGATCCTAGACAAAAGACGGGTTTTGGAGCTGCTTGGACGGTCGGTGTCTTGGCCAACCTTGCAACGCACCCGCGAGTCCGTAGCCTGACGCTCTTTGAAGCTTTCGGGCCCCGCGGGATCGTGGACAACGATAGTGCCGAGTATCCGATGACCAAGGTATTCTCGTTGATTCAAACGAGTCAAGAAATCTACCCTGCCACCTCCACATTACCCCTGTCGGTCGTAGGATTCGCGACCTCTGCGACCCTCGTCCTTGGAAATCTCTCCAACGACCAGGTCGAAGTCGATTGCGGCGAATTGCAAAGTGATTGCGGTGAAGTCGAACCCGTTCGCTTGGTTCTTGAGCCCGAGTCGATATTCGTTATTCCTTTGCCTGTCGTTCGCAGTAACAAGATCGTTATTTGATTCGCATTTCGACGCTGCGTTGGTGGGCCGTCAGCCCCTCTTTGATCGCGAGCGATGAGACGGAGGATGCCATCTCAGTTAAGGCCCGTTGGTCATATTCGATCAGGCTGCTGGATCGGAGGAAATGGTTGGACGACAATCCCGATGCCCATCGAGCGGTGCCACCGGTCGGCAGTACGTGCGATGGCCCCGCAGCGTAGTCCCCTAACGCAACTGGCGAAAAGTGTCCAAGGAAGATTGCACCGCAACTCCGGATTTTTGCCAACATGCGTCGCGGATTGTCGATCGCGATTTGCAAATGTTCGGGTGCGATCAAGCTAGTCACTTCGCAAGCGTGCTCTTCGTCTCGGCAAAGTATCATGGCTCCGAAATCATTTAACGAAGCCAACGTCAACTCAAATCGTTCGAGGGATCGCAGTTGATCAAGCATCGCGTCGCGGATGCAATCGAGCATCTTTGCATCCCAACTGACAACGATGCTTGCACCCGGGGAATGTTCGGCTTGGGCCAGCATATCGGACGCAGCAAAGTCAGGGTTCGTCGTCCGGTCTGCGATGACCACGACTTCGCTGGGTCCAGCGATCGAATCGATATCCACATGACCGTAAACAAATCGCTTTGCCAAGGCGACAAACAAATTCCCGGGCCCAACAACTTTGTCGACGGGAGCAATTTCCGGAATTCCAAAAGCCAGAGCGGCAACTGCTTGGGCACCACCGACCGCGTAGACTTCAGTGATTCCAAGCTCATGACATACCGCGAGCATATCTGGATTGTAGGCACCCAGCTCGGTGGGAGGGGCCACAATCACGATTTGGTTAACTCCGGCACATTGGGCCGGAATAGCGGTCATCAACACCGTCGAAGGATAAGCAGCCGCACCTCCCGGGACGCAAATCCCAACTCGATTTAGAGGCGAGTAACGTTGCTCGAGCGTCACTCCGCGAGTTGGTTGTGTAACGACATCTCGATGCAGGATGGCAGACTGAAATCCAACGATGTTGTCCCGAATGCGTCGCACCGACTCAAGGAAACTCGGAGTGGCAAGTGCGTGCGATTGTTCCAGCAAGGTCGTCGGAACTCTCAAACGGTCGGCGGTCACATTCGGATTATCGAGCAGTTGGGCATAGTGCAGAACGGCCTCTGTACCTCGGTCGCGAACGTCGTGGCAAATTCGTTCGACGACTTGTTGTGGTGACAACGCTTGACCAAAGACTTTCAGAGTCAGCAGGCGACCACGATCGGAGACGACCGAGCCATCCGGGCTAAGCTTCTTTCGCAGTCTCGCGACATCCGAAAGGAAGTTGGCAGAATTTGCATCGAGGCGCTCGATATTCAGGGGAATCGAGTTCGGCACTATTCGAAAGAAGCAAGTTGTTCTTGTGTGAAATTGACATTCGACGCGACCGATTGCACGTCGTCATGGTCCTCAAGCTTTTCTAGCAGCTTCATGACGGAGACCGCCGTTGCCGAATCCACTTCCACAGTCGTGCTTGGAACCCGCGATACTTCCTTCATTTCTATGGGGATATTCTGACACTCGAGGGCTTCGACGACGGCCGAGTAAACATCGGTTGCACAAGAGACTTCGAAGCGATCGTCCACGTCGGTGACGTCGTCGGCACCGTTTTCAAGGGCGAGCTCCATCAGTTTTTCCAAGTCGACGGAAGTTTGTTTAATGGTAATGAGCCCTTTCCGTTCGAAGAGATAGGCCACGCAATTTGTCGATCCCAGCTTGCCGCCATGGTTGTCGAACAGCTTGCGAACCTCGGGGGCAGTTCGATTCCGATTGTCGGTCAGGATATCGCAAAGTACCGCAACGCCACCGGGTCCATAGCCCTCGTAGAGAATCTCTTCGACATCACCACCTTCGATTTCGCCGGTTCCCTTTTTGATCGCTCGTTCGATATTATCTCGCGGTAGCGATACAGCCTTGGCATCGATGATCGCTGTACGCAAGCGAATGTTCGCGTTGGGATCACCTCCACCGAGCTTGGCAGCCACAATGATCGCCTTGGATAGCTTGCTCCAAAGCTTGCTCCGTCTGCTGTCGACGAGAGCTTTACGGTGTTTGATGTTCGCCCACTGCGAATGTCCGGCCATTTTGTTTTGCTCCGCTCAAGCAGAAGTCAATTGAATCGATGAAAACTGAAGAGGATACGAGTGC
>JBEBHM010000129.1:0-14504 GCA_040080875.1 Pirellula sp. | reverse complement strand
ATGATCGATCGGCTAGCGCCTCAGGCTCAATTAAGCGAATGATGTGTAATATCGGAAAGCGAGACGGCCTCCAAGCTAGCAAGGGTTGACTCACTACGGTATAACTTCCGCATGTCGAACAGAAAGAAAATATTGATAGTCGGTGTCGGAGACGACGGTGCGGAAGGGTTGACTAAACAGGCGACTGACGCGGTCAGCAATGCTGACGTTTTGGTCGGCTCACAAGGGCTCTTGTCCAAGTTCCCCCTCTTTGCGGGACGCAAGGAGGCGGTTGGGCCTGATCTGGACAAACTTGCCAATAAGCTTGACCAATCCACCGAGTCATTGGTTGTTTTAGCCAGCGGCGATCCACTTTTCTATGGAACAGCCCGTTTTCTTTGCGATCGGTTGGGCAAGGATCGATTCGATGTATTGCCACATGTCAGCAGTATGCAGCTTGCATTCGCTCGCGTTAAGGAAAGCTGGGACGAAGCCTACCTAACGAATCTGGCTTCACAACCGCTCGAAAGAGTGGTGGATCGGATCCGATCGGCTGAAAAAGTAGGAGCTTTTACTTCCGAGGATGTCCCACCGTCGCGGCTCGCCGAAGAATTGCTATCCAAGGGAATCTCCTACTTCACGGTCTACGTCTGCGAAAACCTTGGGTCGCCCGACGAACGCGTCACCCGCTGCTCACTTGCCGATATCGTCAACCAAAAATTCTCGCCGCTCAATGTCATGGTGATGATTCGACAAGCGGGGGTACCGGATCAGCAAATGAAGTCCGATAGCCGACGGCTATTCGGCAATCCCGACGAACTTTTCCGTCAAAGCAAACCGAAGCGAGGGTTGCTCACACCCAACGAAGTCCGATCGATTGCCTTGGGAGAGCTGAATCTGAGAACTACTTCCATCCTTTGGGACATCGGAGCGGGAAGCGGTTCGGTCGCAATCGAAGCGGCTCAGATTGCGAGACACGGGAAAGCGTATGCGATCGAAATGGATGCAGAAGACTACAACTTGCTCGTCGAGAATGCGGCCAAGTTTGGCGTTTCGAATTTGGTTCCCATCTTGGGCGAGGCACCCAAGGCATGGGCGACGTTGCCAGATCCCGATGCGATTTTCGTTGGTGGAACCGGTCGCGCCGTAACGGACTTGGTCACACACGCTTGGCCCCGACTCCAACCTGGCGGCTGTTTGATAGCAAACATGATGAGCATGGACTACGTCGTTGCTTTGCAAGCATTGCTGGCCTCGAAGATGGGAGTCGAACCGATGCTGTGGATGATCCAAATATCACGAGGCAACTACCAACTCGATAAACTTCGGCTCGAGTCCTCCAACCCATCCTTCCTTGTCAAAGCCGTCAAACCGAATTAGTCCTTTCTTATCGCCGGGATGAGAGTAGAGCAATCTCTAAGCCCGGATGGCGCTAGTTAGCGGAACGGCGCAAGACGTCCGGTGTAGGGAGTCCTTATTTTAGGGGTTGAAGGTAGTGGATCTTGTTAAAGATCTTTGCGATCTGGGAGGTTTAACAACCTCCACTACCCCTATCGTTAGCTTTGAAGACGCGCACGATCGGCAGTTCGCCGTAGAGGTCTCAATTGCTCAAAAACGATTGGGACAATCGTTTCACTCTGATCTGGTCTCCCTGCACACTATTCGTGTAATCGTTCTTCGATGACACAAGACCAATCAAGCAGAACTACAGACTTGTCGGTTGATCAACGACCAGAGCAGACGCTCTATTGGGGCTTGGTGTGTTTGTTTAGTCTGCTTCAGACGGGTTGCCAGATTCTCAAGCCTGCCCCAATCCTTACTGTTCGAAACAACATCCCAACCGATTTGATCGCCGAGGGAGATCCGCAGCAAGAAGTGGGCAAGCCTCGACCGATCATCGATGTTGTGGGTTGGGTGGTTGGAGTTCCGTCCAAGCTGATTTTTTGGAACCGCAAAGTAGAAAATCACAATGTTTCCCCTGAAACTCAAGCGGTTCTTGAAGAATACCTCGCCATCAACGCACTCAACGACGTCAAGGTGCGAGTCAATCAGTACCGTCCGGGTGATGATTGGAGACGTCTGACCCGAAATACTTCGATTGCATGGCCCTGGCGTTACACGTTTGGAGCCGTGACAACCTTGGGCGAAACCGTGTTTCCTGGCCGAATATTTGGTGGAGATCACTACAATCCCTATACCGCTACGATTCACCTCTATTCGGATCTTCCATCGATTGCTTTGCACGAAGCGGCCCACGCCAAGGACTTTTCTAACCGCAAGTACCCTGGGAATTACGCGGCGGTATATGCATTGCCCTTTGTGCCTCTTTGGCACGAACGAGTAGCCACTAACGACGTACTGTCCTATGTTCAGTACAAAAATGACTCGGCGCTTCGCCGCGAAGCCTATCACATCCTTTATCCAGCATACGGAACATACGTGGGAAACAGCGCTGGATACGCGTTCTCAAAGTACTCCTATCCAGTCTATTTGGGAGGTGTTGTGGCAGGACATGCTATCGGACGTCGGAAGGCAAACGCCGAGCACTAGTGCGTCAGCCTTAGATTTTTGTGTAGTAGACCTTGTTTTTGTGTAGTGGACCTTGTTAAAGGTCCTGTGGTTCAGGGATCTTTAACAAGATCCACTAGGTCCAATTCCAATTTTTTGAGCTGGAAAGAGCGCTAGCCCATCGTCCGATAGAACTGATAGGCTTCGATTTCTGGGATCGCGCCGCGTCGCGGAGCGACCCGGCCACACGCCATCGAAACTCGGGTGTACAATCTTCTTGCCCTTGTCTCTTTGCCAGTCAGAATGGCAATGTCATTGGATTTCGAAGTATGTTTATCTCCAGTAGGACCAACTCGCGATGAATTTTGCTCCTCTTTCGATCCCGCGTCCCTATAATCCGCTTTTGCTAGCGATTGATCGCTATTTGACCACGAGGATCACCAAAAGATTTTTTCAACTCAACGAGCAAAATCTGATTCAGCTCGCAGGCATGTTGATCGCGACCATAGGCGTGGCGATTGCGTTCACGGGAGAGGCAGCGGCGGAGGAACCCTTTGGACCGATTCCGACCAATGATGCTCAACAAAGGATTCTGGCGGATCTGAAATACTTGGCATCCGATGACTTGCAGGGCAGAGCTGCAGAAACTCCTGGTTTAAGAATGGGAGCGGACTACATCGCCAATCGCTGGGTATCGCTTGGACTACGAACCGATTTATTTCAAGGCAAACCGTTCCAAGAGTTCACGCTTCGACCTACGCCGACAATTGCGGACCCGGCTCACAACGTCTTGAAGATATCGAAACCCAACGGAGAGACGGTATCGCTGGTCTTGGTCGAACAGTTTCAGCCCCAAGCAATTGGAAGGAACGGAGCGTTCGACGCCAATTTGGTCTTTGCTGGTTACGGGATTTCAGCCAAAGAGGCGGGCATTGAGTATGACGATTTTTCCAATGTCGACGTCCGAGGCAAAGTGGTGATCGTGATTCGCAAGGAACCGCAGCAGGCCGACCCGAAAAGCCCGTTCGATGGATCAAATCCCAGCCAATTCGCTCTCTTTACCGCCAAGCAAGCCAATGCGGCAAAACATGGTGTGGCTGCCTTGATCATGATCAACGATGCGGCCACGGAAAACTCCAGTCCTGATATGGTGCTGCCGGTGGCCGGTTCAGGCGTGGCGAATTCTCGCGATCAAGTGCCTACGTTCTTTCTGAAGCGAAGTGTTGTCGCGGGTTGGCTTCAAGAAGCAGGCCGCTCCCTTGCAGAAATTGAAATGCAAATCGATCAAGACTTGCAACCTCGTTCATTCGAATTAGCTGGTTGGAAAGCCACTGGCGAAGCGGACATCGAGAACAAAGGGTTACCCTCGATGAACGTCGTTGGGTTGTTGCCGGGAAAAGGAAAATTGGCAAACGAATACGTCGTGATAGGTGCCCACTTTGATCACGTCGGCATGGGTGGGGCTGGGTCGCTCGCACCAGGTACGATCGCCATTCACAACGGAGCAGATGACAACGCGTCAGGTACGACCGCCCTGATGGAAGCAGCCAATAAACTGGTTGGAATTGCGAAGACCGACGTTTCCGATCAAGATCGTCGAAGCCTCGTTTTTATCGCATTCTCAGGCGAAGAACGCGGATTGCTGGGCAGTATTTACTATGCAGAGCATCCCCGTTTTGAATTAGAAAACACCGTTGCCATGCTCAACCTGGATATGGTTGGACGCTTGACGAATAATGAACTTGTTATCTACGGTACTGGCACGGCGACGGAGTTTGACGAGTTGGTTACACAGGCTAACTCATCCCAAGGTTTTTCTATTCAACGCAGTCCGGAGGGGATGGGACCCAGCGATCACCAGTCGTTCTTCCAAAAAAACATCCCCGTATTGCATTTCTTCACAGGCTTGCACGACGACTACCATCGCCCGAGCGATGATTTCGACAAAATCAATTTAGCGGGAATCGATCGCATTACCGAAATGGTGGCGGGCATTGCCAACAAATTATCGCTCGATGCTAGCAAACCATCCTTTGTCAAAGTTCGTGGCACTGCCAACCCAAGAGCTGCCAGACGCCCGCAGCCCAGTCTGTTCAAGCGAATACGATTGGGTGTGCGGTTTGACCTGGATGGTGAGGGGGTTGTGGTCGTTCGGGTTATGGAAAACGGTGCTGCAATCAAAGCGGGAATTTTGCGTGACGACAAGATCTTGATGATTGAACAAGACGAAATTACCAGTCGGGCCGAACTCGACCGCGTTCTCCAAAAGTATAAAGTGGGAGACACGGTCACGATTTGGGTCGAGCGAGGTTCGGAAAAAATTGAATTGAAAGCGGAACTAACCGACTAGAATCACGAGATCGGTATTTACGCCGGATAAGTGAATCGTCAGAATCTCGAACGAACTTCGGGTGGCGAAATACCATTTTGGTAGAACTCGCTTGGGGAACACGGAATGTTTCCCAGTGCCGTAGAGAAACGATCGACTGCCCATCAATCACTTAGCAAGGAGTGCTGAAAAGTGCATTTTCGAATTTCTGTAGCGACCATCGCTCTCATGGGCCTTTGCGCCGCCCCATTTTCCTTTGGCCAAGCTCCGCAAGCACAAGCTCCGCAACCAAAGGTCAAGAATTCAGGTATTGCCGTCGCCACGGTGGACGTTGGCTATCTCCTCAAGCAGCATCCAACCATGGACGCCAATATGGAGGCGATCAAAGCCGAAATGACTCAGGCTCAGGAGGACATCGAATCTCGCCGCAAGGCCCTGCTGTCCGAAACGGAATCGGTTGGCAAACTATTCGACCCGAACAGCCCAGAATACAAACAAAAGCAAGAATCGCTCATCAGCCAAGAAAGCAAGCTGCGAGTCGATTTCATGAGCAAGGAAAAAGAGTTTGCGGAAAAGCAAGCAAGCGTCATCTACAACTCGTACCAGTCGATCAACGGGGCTATCGCCTACGTTGCAAAGCACTACCAGTACGATCTAGTGCTGCGTTATAGCCGCGAACAAAACGAAATGGATCCAAAGAAACCACAATCGGTGAACTTTGGTATCCAACGCGATGTGTTGTTCATGAATCCTGAAATCGACATCACGGAATGGGTCTTGACCGTGCTCAAGCAACAATCGCCTGCGAAGCCGGCGTCCGCTGCGACACAGCAACCTGTGCGCACCGCGCAACCTCCTCAAGTGCCGCCACGACGTTAATTCGATTCCTCGATTCGACTGTTTGCCCTCACTTCTTTCGAAGTGGGGGATTTGCCGGAGTTGACTCCAACTTTTGAATTCCTTCACGCACACGAAATGGATTTCGGCGTCGCGAATGCAACACATTCGATTTCAACAGACCATTGAACACGTAGCGCATGTAAGTGGCCGCGGCTATTGGTCAGGTCGACCAGTCACGCTCACGTTTCTGCCAGCTTCGAGCGATAGTGGAATCGTGTTTCGTCGAATCGATCTGACGGGTCGCCCGGAGATTCATGCGAACACCACCCAACGTCGCGAGACCAGTCTGCGAACAACTTTGCTCGAAAACGGCGCTCACGTCGAAATGGTCGAGCATGTGATGGCTGCCTTGCACGGAATGGAAATCGACAATTGCGTGGTCGAGTGCGACGCCCCTGAAATGCCAGGCATGGACGGCAGCGCTCTCGCGTTTTGTGTCGCCCTCGATCGAGCAGGAGTTCGACAACTCACGGCTCAAACTCGCGATGTCGCTATCACCGTTCCTTTGCGAGTCGGAGACGAAACACAATGGATCATGGCGGTCCCCTCCTCGGATCCTGGCCTTACCATTCAGTACCAACTCGACTACGGTCCAAACAACTCGATTCCGCCGTCGACCAGCACATTTCAACTCGATCGTGAAACCTTTGCACAGCACATTGCTCCAGCGAGAACTTTTGTGACCGATCGGGAAGCTCGGGAACTTCAAATGCAAGGGGTTGCGTCCCACGTAACCTATCGCGATTTGATTGTCTTCGGTCCGTCCGGTCCCATCGACAACTCGTTGCGATTCGACGACGAATGCTCTCGCCACAAGTTGCTCGATCTCGTCGGTGATATGTCCCTTTGCGGGCTACGAGTGCAAGGCAAAATCATAGCTCGTCGCAGCGGTCACGTCCTCAACGGCAGGATGGCTCAAGCGATTCGAAACTTCAAAGACTCCCAAGTACCATCTCGCAACAGGATTGCAGCATGATGGTTCACACCAAGATCCAAGATATACTTTTGACACGCTGGGGAACCATCTCATGCCAACTATAATCGCCCACACCGCCGTGGTTGACCCGAGAGCCGAACTCGATGAAGATGTTCGGATTGGCCATCACTGTGTTATCGGTGCCAGTGTCAAGATTGGGCGAGGAACTCGCTTAGAAAACAGTGTTACCCTGACTGGGCATACCACCATCGGTAGAGACAATCGATTCTTTCCGGGATGCGTGATCGGAGGTGAGCCGCAAGACCTTTCGTACCAAGGGTCGCCGACACAGGTCACCATCGGCGACGGAAATGTCTTTCGAGAATGCGTCACGGTCAACCGCGGAACCGAAAAGGACGAAGGCGTCACGTCGATAGGCCACAATTGTTACTTCATGGCCAATTCGCACGTGGCACATGACTGTATCGTCGAGGATCGCGTGATCATGGCCAACACCGTCATGTTGGGTGGACATGTTCGAGTCGAACATGATGCAACTTTGAGCGGTGGCGTTGCCGTGCACCACTTTGCTTCCATCGGTTGTTACAGCTTTGTCAGCGGCCTGTCGCGAGTCCTGCAAGACGTGCCTCCGTTCATGTTGGCCGAGGGTTTTCCTGCCCGACCACGTTGTGTGAATGTCGTGGCGCTCAAACGCAAGAATTTTTCCTCCGCATCGATTCGAGCCATCGGCGAGGCGCACAAGCTGCTCTATCGCTCCAAAGTGGGCGTCAAACATGCACGTGAGATTCTGCAAGGCAACGGTGTGCTGTTGCCGGAATTGGAAATCCTATTCGCATTCATCGACGAATCGACGTTGGGACGGCATGGTCGCGGGCGAGATCGCCGATCGATTTCCGCTGCCGCATGATCGTAGTCGCGTATCTCCGAGACGCAGAGTTTTCGGCTTTGGAAACTCAGACACCCGTCACGTTACTTCAACTCAATTTCTTACAATAGAAGCGGCCTTAGGATGGATCGTCCTAGAATCGGAGTTATCGGTGGCGGGCACTTAGGGCGAATCCACGCCAAGCTCGCCGCTTCCAATCCTGACTGCAACCTCGTCGGCGTCGCCGATCCGTCCTCCGATTCACGCCATCTCGTCGAATCGCAACTTGGCTTGAATACGATTTCAGAGTTTCGCGATTGGTTGGGGGATATCGACGGAGCGATAATCGCTGCCCCGACATTTCTGCATCACGAAATAGGTCTCTGGTGTTTGAGACACGACATTCACCTGTTCGTCGAAAAGCCGATCGCTAGCTCGCTTCGACAAGCGAACGAACTGGTCCAACTTGCCAATGCCCACAACCGGACGCTCCAGGTTGGACATGTCGAGCGATTTAACCCTGCTTGGCGTGAAGCGACCGATCAACTCTCCGAAAGCAAAGTTCACTACATCGAGGCATCGCGAGAGGGAACTTATACGGGTCGCAGCACCGATATCGGCGTGGTCATGGATCTGATGATTCACGATATCGACTTGATTCTCAGCGCCATCGATTCGCCGATCGAATCGGTGCAAGCCTACGGATGGAGCGTTCTAGGCGAACACGAAGACTTCGCGGTCGCGATGTTGAAATTTCGATCGGGCGCTTTGGCCCATCTCCGCGCGTCGCGGATTTCGCCCATCTCCAAGCGGTTCATGC
This sequence comes from Pirellula sp., assembly GCA_040080875.1. Lineage (GTDB taxonomy): Bacteria > Planctomycetota > Planctomycetia > Pirellulales > Pirellulaceae > JBKCUI01. The sequence goes on along the minus strand of JBEBHM010000129.1, from coordinate 6,166 downwards.
AGATCTATTCGGAATGCGGGTCCATGGATATCGACTTCGCAGCGGGGACCGTTCTTTCAACTGTACTGCATCGCGATGTGGCCATGGGAAATCGGCGTGCCGACCAACTCTCATACGAGCTACGAGCCAAGGTCAAAGACTCTCTCTTTCAAGATTGGCTTTGCAAGACGGAAACCAAGCCACCCTCGGTGAATGCAATCCAGCAGGAGCAAGAGGAGTTTATCAGCGCGATCCGAGAATCGCGTCCTGTTACGGTGGGCGGAACTCAGGCCTGCAATGCTTTGGAACTGGCCTCGCGAATTCTTGAGCAGATCGAACTGCAGCAGGCACCACCGGACGTGATCCCAATGCGAACGCCCTATGCCAAGCCCAAAGCGGCATAGGAGTTGAGGGTTGAGGGTTGCGGAACGCAACAGCTTTGGCGCCCTAAAGCGTTCGAGGGCCTTGTGCCTGAGGAACGCAACAGCTTTGGTGCCCTAAAGCGGGTCGATACAAAACGCCGTGATCACGGCGACCGTAATCGGAAACAAAATCGCGACCGCCGAAACGAACAGAAAATAATGCCCAAGAATAGGCTTATCTTCCACAATCCACTTTCTGGCCAGCCGATAAATCGCCACCACCATCAATGTGCAGGAGACCGGTGCGACGTACACGCAAAGTGTCAAGATCCAAGTCGCGTCGAGCCTTGGGAAGAATGACGACTGTATTTGAGGTACCGAAGAGTACAAAGCTCCCGTCGCCATCAAGAAAATCAGAGCAACCGCTAACTCGGTCACCGGTTTTTTGAAACATAGCGATGCAAAGGCACCTAGTAAGAAAGCGATCAAGACCCCAATTGCTCCAACCGCCGCATGGCTCCAAGGAAACGGGACGTTTGCCCGCAAATGAGAAACCCAAGAGACTGAGACGACCATTAAGGTGAGTAGTGTCGTAACAAGGCTTGTGACACACAGTCGACTAGTCACCAACTGCGATGGAGAAACACCGCGATCTGCCAAAAACCTAAATCTCCCTAGAGCTTGATCCCCGGCAAACGTCGTGACGCCAACGAACAACGCAAAGATTGCCGGAAATATTTGAATTTCAGGATTATCCGGCGACAAGCGAAGCGATGAGACGACGAACCCAAACGGCACCATCAACCCAACTAGCCACATCGCGTTGAGGGTCGCCAATCGAATCAAGGGGGGCGTCGTCGGTTGAAACCACTTGCTCAAACCGTTAGTGGGTGCAAAGCTGATATTCCTGCTAAGGGAAAGTGTAGTAAATTGTCCGGTTTGCCATCTCCATCGAAAGGTCCAAAGCATTAACCCCACGCCAATAAACAACTCCAACACGATGGGGAACGGAGATCTGAAGTTAATTAAGCAAGCCTGCAACAACGCTAATCCAAAAATAGCCCAGGCAATCGCAACGAGGGGCTCCCTAAAGACGAGATTGGTGAAGACAAAATAGGCGATGGTCAAGGTCATGGAAAAGAGAAACAACATCGCAAGAAACCCAATCTCTTGAGGCGGAATGCGTTCGCTTTCACTCACATTCGTATAACCTGCGTAATGGAGTACCGAAGGTACAACGGACACAAGTACAGTCAACAATAGGCTGCACGCCAACGTAACCGCAATTTTGCTCGTGAGCGCGCGCCACCATGAGATGGGCAGGCTGCTGGACCACATCCAAGTACCCACTTGGCGCTCGTGCCCCACCACGTAGCCAATGATTCCGATGCACGCGATGAAGATGGAGGCAATCCCTAGGATCATAGTGGTAGCACACAAATCATCGGCAACCTGTGGTTTTGAGATCGTCGCTACCCCAGCCAGTATCAATTGAATCATCGGTACACCGATCGCCGTGGCGATCAACACCGGGCTGGCTTGCATGAAGTCCTTCCAAAGCAAATGCCGCCATGAGGCATGGCTGGTTCGTACATCGCTTAAGAAATTTTGCACGATGGTTTTCGCCGTAAGTGAAAGTGAAAGTGATGTGTGACGAGTGACGAGTGACGAGTGACGAGTGACGAGTGATGTGTGACGAGTGATGTGTGACCAGTGACCAGTGACCAGTGACCAATGACCAATGACCAATGACCAAATCATGCGACGTCGCTTGCAATTTTGCGTGTCGGAGGACGCTCTATATTCGGCGTCCCAGACCGCGTGTACGCTACATAAAGGTCTTCCAGGCTTGGGCGAATCGACTGCACATCGAACAAGTTGGAGTCCAATTTGAGTTCGTCGAGGACTCGCTGGTGAAAGCCCAAAGCAAAGAGTTCGGTGGTCCTCCCATTCGTCGAACTGTGCAATACCTCAAGTTCTTGGAGAGCAACCGGCAGCGCCAACAACGTGTCTCGCATGGAAAACTTGAGAATGGTAACCCTGTCTTTCAATTCTTCTAACGGAGCCGAGACTCGCAGTACACCGCTATGCAGTATCGCAACCCAATCTGCCACGCGTTCGACTTCGTGGATCTGATGGCTGCTCAAGAAGACCGTCTTGCCGTTGGCTGCGCGATCGACCATCCCCTCTAGAAACGAGCGTCGCACTTGGGGGTCGAGCCCCGAGGTGGGTTCGTCAAGGATTAAGAGGTCGGGATCAAAGGCGATCGCTAGGGCTAGCACCGTCTTGGCCCGCATCCCTTTGGACAAGTCGCGAATCCTGGCTTGTGGATCCAATTCGAATTCGCTCAAGAGCTTAGAATACTCTGCCAGATAGCCGGGAGGGTAGAACCCCGAAGCATACCATCCCGCTTGCGCCAAGGTCATCCATTCATAAAGCCCAGGCGAGTCCGCTACGTATCCAACTCGACGTCGAATTTCGAGCGGCTGCAAAATGGGATTGAGCCCGAGGACTTCGATGCTCCCTTTTTGAAATCGATGGTAGCCGAGCAAGCTCCGAATCAACGTCGACTTGCCCGCACCGTTTTCACCCAGGAGCGCAAAGACCACACCGGCTGGAACTCGCAGCGAGACATCTTTGAGAACGGCACGACGACCGAAACTTTTGTTCAAATTCTGGACAACAATGGCTTCACTCATCATTTCCTCCGATTCGATTGGCTTTTTTGATGCTGCGTTCAAACATTTCACGCAAGCGTCCCTCGTCTAACCCGCTTTGGATTGCCTCGACGACAAATTGCTCGAGCCGTTCGGCCAATAGTGATTGTCGATCCGCGACGCATCGCTTTTTGGCGCCGGTCCGGACAGCCATGCCCGTGCCACGCAGGCTTTCAATGATTTCCTCGGATTGCAACTGCATGTAGGCCCGTTGCACCGTGTTGGGGTTCAGCGCAAGCTGTTTGGCCAACTCGCGAACGCTGGGAATCAATTGGCCCGGTACGACCACCCCTTCGGCCACCGCGTACTTCACCTGCCGAACCAGTTGTTCGTAGATGGGAGCTCCATTGCTGACATCGATCGAAAAACGCATGATAGGTATTGTCCGATTGCACAGCCTTGAAGGCTGCGAGACTAGTGTATCGGTGCTATCATACACCGACTCGCTAAGCCCGTCAATATTCCTCGAGAAAAAATTCGACACTTCTCGCGAAACGCCACGCCCGTAGCTTGGAGGCTATACTTTCCAAGATCACCAATCATCCGTTTCATTGAGCCAGAGGCGCTAGCCGATCGATCATGAAACGTTTTACGCTGGAGTCGTCCATAAGACTTCCAAGTAGATCGCTTGGCACACACTCCCAGTCCACCACCGGTCATCCCACCGAATTCGGTATTTTTATGACCAGCAGCTGGATAATCCAGAAGGTAATCCCATCGGCTTGCCCGATGGGACTTAGGCATTGTGCTACACACCACCTGCGACGATGCTTAAATCCTGCGGGCTTGCCCCGCAGATTTTTAGGTTTTTGCCTAACGGGTGTGGCCAGAATCCTAACGATCCACCAGACAGTCGGATTCATTCTCTGTCATCGGAGTCTTGCCAAGTTGCGGAGCAACTCGGCTACTTCGTGCGGAGCAACGCGGCGGCGACCGCCCAAGTCTGGCTTTTTCCTGGGTTTTTGCGCCCTGATGGCATTCCATGGTCGCCTCGTTTGAGAACGGAAACTCGGTTAGACCCCCACCCGCTCTTGCGATGGCCTTTCCGTAGCTACAATGTCGTTCGAAAACCTGTCGATGCCTTCTTGCCAAGAAAGTTTTACATGAGCAGTTCAAACCCGCCTCCGATAGATGCCGCAACCAATCCAGAAACCGGACGCCCTCGCGGGCCGTCCAAGATGCGAGTGTATAGCCACTCTCCCATTCTCTATTGGTGGCCAGTATGGGCGGTGGGATATGTCATGGCTGCGATCACACACTTTCAAGGAAAGACGGTAACATTCGCTGGACGCGATATGCTGATCCACGAGAACAGCAACCTTGGGCTAATATTTTTTGTGACGCTATTCTTGGTAATCCTAGTCACCAACTATGCGGTTCGCGGATTGGCATCTGGAATCGTGATCATGGGTGTGGTCTTAATCCTTGTATTGCTGCTCTATTTCAACGTCTGGGAAAATGTTGTCGGATGGGTCCTGAGCCACAAGATTTACCTGAACGAAGGGGCTTATCTTTGGATATCCAGTTTGCTGTTCTTACTCTGGGCGGTCGTCGTTTTTGGATTGGATCGAATAAGTTATTGGGAGATCGAACCTGGCCAATTGACGCAAGAGTCGTTGTTTGGATCGGGCTCCAAAAGTTTCAATACCCAGGGAATGGTTCTCGAAAAACACCAAGACGATGTTTTTCGACACTGGTTGCTGGGTATTGGATCCGGCGACATGCGAGTCCGGACTGCGGGCGCCACTCGCGAACAGCTCGATATCCATAACGTGATGTTCGTGGGGAGCAAGATCGCTGCCATGCAACGCTTGATCGCAGAAAGCCCAGAAGAGTAATCAGCATATGCACTCGATCAAGCAACGGCTCGCAGCCGGGCAAGAGGTAAACGTTTTTTCTATCGGGGCTATTCCCTCGTTCAAGATCATCGAAATGGCCGCCATGTCTGGTGGCTACCACGCGGTATGGATCGACGAGGAGCACGCGGCCCTGACGCAACGCGATATCGAACAATTGGCGCTGGCGTGTCGGAGCGCTGGTTTGGACAGCTACGTCCGAATCGCTCCACTCAATTACGCCGCCGTCATGCGACCGATGGAAGCCGGCGTCGGCGGAATCATGGCGGCCCAGATTCGTAGCGTCGAAGAAACGAAACAGATCGTCTTATGGTCCAAATTCCCGCCTATTGGACTCCGCGGCATCAATCCATCGAACTTCGAAGCGGACTATACGACCCGTTCGCTGGCGGATCATATCGAGATCTGCAATCGCGATCGTTGGTTGAGCGTGCAAATTGAAACGCTTGAAGCGCTCGAGTGCGTGGAGCAAGTCGCCGAAGTCGATGGGGTTGATCATTTGTTCGTTGGGCCTGCCGATTTGAGCGTAGCGTTGGGTGTTCCCGGCCAGTACCTTCATAACGATTGCAAAGCCGCGCTCGAGCGCATTTCCAACGCCTGTCGACGAGCAAATAAGAGCTGGGGGATCTTGGTCCGAGGGCCTGAGCACGCCGAGTTGTGCCGCGATCTCGGATGCCAGCTCTTTGCGTTTGCGAACGATTTAGGCTTGGTCACGCAAGGTCTGAAGGCGGTCAAGGCGACCTACGCCAAGTTCCTCACGTGAACAGCGTCCCTACCAAACAACATTACACGAAATCCAACATTCCATGTTCAGACGCATCCAATCGGTCTTTGTATCTCTCGCCCTGTTGTTGTGCCATAACCATGGGTTGTTGAGAGCCCAGTTAACATTCAAGGAGTTACCTAACTACGGCAAGTATCAGGAAGTGTCGTCGCTAAGATCGGATCTCGGTGGCGGTGGACGCGTCGAACAAGTCCAGTGGTCGGAGGATGGGGAATCCGTGCAATTCTCAGTTGCTGGAAAACGCAAATCGATTGACCTTAAGACTTTTGTTGTTTCCGATAGCACCGTACCAGCGACGGCCACTGCACCAGACGGCAGACGTGGTCAACGCAGTCCTCGACAGCCAGTCGGTCGAGCCCAACAAAGATCAGTTGCGGTTTCGCCCGATGGCAAGTGGAGAGCGGTCTACGCGGATTTCAACGTGATACTCGAGTCGACTACTCCGGAAACGGAAAAAATCCGTGTTAC
>JBEBHM010000794.1:0-3878 GCA_040080875.1 Pirellula sp. | reverse complement strand
CTAAATACGTAATTGCGAGACGCAAATGTTTCCGAATCTTTGACTTTTGAAATACCTGCGATCAAGTGTCCGGATGCCATAAATAAGTCTGGCCAGGAATCCAAATCAAAATCGGCAAATCCGACACCCCATTTTACGCTCCTCGCGGCTACGCCTAATCCTATTGCCGCACCGACATCATCAAAGTAGCCCTTGCCCGAATTGCAATACAGCGTTGGGATCTCGTCCATGAAGTTGCTTGTCACCAAGTCCAAGTCGCCATCGCAATCAAAGTCGCCAACGTCAGCGCCCATCGTGCCCTGCTGTGCACCTGTAAGGTCATAGGCAACGCCGGAGAGCAGGCCGATCTCCTCGAAGGATCCGTTCCCTTTGTTTTCGAAGAGAAAATTGGCTGCAGAGTCGTTGCCGACAAAGATGTCGGTTTTCTGATCGCCATTAAAATCGAAAGCGACTATCCCCATTCCCGGTCCTGCAATCAAGCCTACGCCTGATTCGACACTGACATCGCGGAAATTGCCGTCACCCAGATTGCGATAAAGTGTACTGGTATCCGGTTTGTAGTCCTTTGGGCCGGGTGCCGTTGGTATTCCAAAGACCTTGCGAGTGCCCCGTTGGTCGAATGAAAAGTCGATATAGTTCGCAAAGAACAGGTCCAGGTTACCATCCCGATCTATATCCAATAGGGCCACGCCAGCACCCACGCGGCGCTTGGTCTTGGTTGGCTCGAACAGGTGCTTAGCGAAAGTGCCGTCGCCATTGTTTTCTAACATAATATTGGGACCAAAATTCGACACAAATAGATCTTGGTCACCATCATTGTCGTAGTCCCCTGCCGTGACACCTAACGCAAAACCAAGATCGCCACTTCCCGACTGCGTTGTTACATCCACGAATCGCATGCCGCCAACATTTCGAAAAAGCCGATTGGTTGGGGGCGGATGAACAGGTTCATTCAAGAGAGGCGAGGCGTTCAATAAATAGACGTCGACCCACCCGTCGTTGTCATAATCAAAAGTCACGAGCCCCGACGTAACGGTTTCGACAAGATAGGATTTGCCGCTACGACCGCTGAAGTGTTCGAAAACGATTCCGGATGATTGCGTCACGTCCACTAACGAAATCGGTGCTCGAGGACTCTGTGCACCGCAGACACCCATCGTGATCTGCCAAGCAACGAACCAAACGAGAAGGCAAAGATATCTGCCTATTGCATTGCCTGTGTCCCGATTACTGATAGTTCTTGGCATTGGATGTCCCCATGGCTGTCCGCAATTGTCGCATGGCTTCCGCATAGTCTTTGTTGTCAGGGTCAAGGCGGATCGCTTGGCTAAGCGATTGGAACGCACGCTCGAGATCGGAGTTCACGGCATAGGCTTGCGCGAGCAATTCATGATCGGCAGCATTCCCGCGAACCTCGACGAGCTTCTCGGCGACTGGAATGGCCTCTTTCAAGTTCTTGCCATTGCGCAATAGCAAACGGGCAAGGGACTGATAGCCGACAGGGTTCTTGGGAGTCAGCCGAATGACTTCACGGAACGGCGCCTCGGCGGCGACGAACTCGCCATTTTGGAACAACAAGATGCCAAGGGTGAAATGCCAATCAGGATTACTTGGGCTAAGCGATTGAGATTCGCGGGCCAAATCGATGGCCTGTTTGGTCTTGCCTTGTTTTTGATAGATTGAAAAAAGCAGCGTTCTTGCTTCGGCGCTTGTGGGGTCGAGAGCGACGGCACGCGACGCGATTTGCTCGGCATGAACAACATCGCCGGTGCCCAAGTAGACTTCGGCGACCATTCGAAAACGAGGCGAGCATTCCCTTTTTTCTTCCTCCAATTGTTCTTGTTCGGTAAGAATCTTGTTCGCAGAATCACGAACCGCCTGTTGGCCGGCTAGCAACAATCGGGCCTCGTCTTGCCTTCCCATTCGCAGTAGAGCCGTACCTAGACCTTGCTCAGCTCTAGTTTTTCCAGGCGAAAGTTGGATTGCCTGCCGGAATACTGACTCAGCTTGCTCATAACGGTTCTTTGCGAGATAGCTTTGGCCTAAACGGACCAAAGTCTGCGCCGATGGCGGACTTTTTTCTGCAATCGGCTTCGCGATGGTCTCCAGAGTAGAGATAGCGTCGTCAATCGAACCTAACCTTGTGTAGGAATCGGCCAAATCATGGATTGCTTCGACATTAGCAGGTTGGCTAAGTAACGATTGCTTGAGGTAGACAATCGCTTGCAGGTAATCAGAATGCAGCATCGAGACTTTGCCGAGCCCCTGCAGTGCGTATGCGTAGTTCGGAACCAAATGGATCGCTTGCAGCCAGCATTGTTTTGCGGATTCAGATTCACCAAACAGCAGATGAAATCGAGCTTTGACTTCGAGAGCGTCCGGGTTGTTTGGGACTCGTTTCACCAACTCGTCTGCAAGCCGCTGAGCTTCTTGTCGCAGCGTCAATGCTTCGGACGATGCTGTCTGGCTGGTTAACACAGCGACTGGCGACTCTGAGACTGGATCTGCGGCTTGAAGACTTTCAGAGGATTTAACACTTAGCTCAGCGAGAGGCACTTGCGTTGACGGAGCGACTGTTGCAGATTCATTTTCAGTTCTGCGTGTACAACCGTACAAGGAAATGAATATCAGCGCAACGGTGATAGATTTCAAACAAGGTCACAAGGAAAAGGGTAATGCTTGGTCTCGGGTAAAGCGGAGATTTGTGAAATTGGAAAGTCGAACACCTCCTAATGCCAACGGTGCGAACGACGTCTAACGACCAATTTAGTCCAAGGTGAAATCGAACACGTTCTGACCACCTTTTTCAACTTTTGCAGACAACTGTGACATCTGCGGGTTTTGGTATTTCGGTGGCAGAAACGGAACTCGGGAGGGAGTAATGAACTCTGGTGGAACGAATCCTTGCTCCTGCATCATCTTCGTTTCTCGGGCCATCGATTTCGCCAAGTCTTCTTCGGTCATTCCTTTGGGAGGCATGTACTTATGGATGGTGACTTGGTGGCTACCTTCAACAGCTCCATCAAGCGGCATCTCTGTGGGGTCGACGTGAGTTTTGATCGTATACTTACCGTTTGCATCCGTGGTGCCAATACCCATGATGGTGGTAGGCTGCCCTTCTTTTCCAGCAATGATGAAATTGATGGTTGCGTTGTCAAGCGGTTTGCTTTTGTAGGTCACGGTTCCTGAGACCGGATAAACCTTCAACGAATTGTCACCGCATCCGATGACGAAAACGATCGATAAGAGAGTTGGCACCAGAACTATGCGAGCGGTAGAGCCGTGCGAAAAAAGCGTATTCATTGTAGTCCAATAGCGTTAACGAGTGATACGATAGGATGTCCTTCAAAAGCAAGCACTTGGATCAACCGTAACTATCGTCACTCGGACATGAGCCGACGTTTCTCGTACAACCAAGGCGATTGCCAATGGCACTCGCTTTCAATGTAGCAGGCACTTAACAAGTACGGTAGCATATCCGTTGGTTCCGCAAATCGGCGAAGAGGACGTGCTACCGCAGTTCAAAGTAAGTGCCATTAGCTTGCGCCAAGGCTGATCCAAGTGGATGCAATTTGAAAAGAATCTCAATCAGGCCCCACGGACACTTCGCCTCCATTGCGGGATCCCAAAGCACCCCAAGCTCCATAGGGGCTCGGGCCACTGGTCACTTCTGGAAGAGCAACGTTGCCTGTATCGATGGACTGACTGATGAAACGCACCGAGCCGTCACCGAACGCGCATTGAACGCCCCCTGTATGGTAACTGCTTGCGGATGATAGACCCCAGTTGTCACCCCAGTTGTCATTCATGCAGCTTGGACTATTCGGTGGCAATACAGTTTGGAAACCAATAAATGGCCCGAGACCGGTATGCCATAA
>JBEBHM010000128.1:0-14544 GCA_040080875.1 Pirellula sp. | reverse complement strand
TCGCTATACTTTGCCTTGCAAAGCACTCGCGTTTCGCCGATCGACTTAGGAAACAGCGGGTTGATGGCTCTCGTTGAACTTCGAGCCGATGTTCGGCGTAGAGTAATACGATTGTCCCAAGCGATTCCCAAGCAATTGGGACAATTGCTCTTCACTACTTCTCTTCTCGCAAATCGGAACCACTTCCATGCAATCCGACTTATCGCCATCCATCGATGTAATGGATCAAGCTCCGGAATCCAATCTCGACGTGAGCCATGCCTTTCCCTGGCCTTACCTTTGGGGAGCCCTGTTTTCGGTGTTGCTTGGGGGAATCGCGTATTTGCTATGGGCAAAGTCGCTGGGCCCAACAGGTTTTGCGTCGTTTCTGATCATAACGATCTGTGTTGTCGGCGCATTTCGTTCGATGGCGACGGAACCGCTTGGCAATGCGATTGCACGAAGAAGTTATTTCTGGCTTATGGTCTCGTTGGCGAGTCTTGTGATCGGATGTTTGCGAATGGTATGGCAAGCCAACGCCTTGGTGTGCATGTTGGGCGTTGTGCATGTGGTATTGATCGCTTCGTTTTGGCACAGCCCAATGTCGGGCCCAAACTCAGGGCCGATGGCCGGTCCCATTCGACTACTATCCGAAACGATTTGCGATTTCGGTTATGGATTGATGCGATGGATCAGTCTGCCATGGGGTCGATTGTGCATGAGTTTGACTGGTACGCGATGGCCCGTTTTGAGCTTAGGGGTCCCACTGCTAGTTGGGGTCGGATTCTTGATACCGATGATCCAATCCGACCCAGACCTTGCTCTCAATATGTATCGAAGTTTGAGCCAATATGCGGAGGATATTGTGGCTTGGTTGGTTGCCTGGAATCTGGGCGCGACGGTGATTGTTGTGCTGGTGTGTATTTGGTCGCTGGGGCTGCTAATACCTTTCCCGTGGTCGACTCGACCGCCGGTCCTGCGCGATCACACGACGACATTTTCCGACAACATTTACATTGTGGCCCGTAACACGCTTATCACGGTAGGGTTGGTCTTCGTATGGTTTCTCACGCACGAGTTTCGGACGATGTGGTTTCGGTCTTTTCCGGAGGGGTTTCGATATTCGGCTTATGCGCACGAGGGCGCCGCGTGGTTGACGATGGTTCTAGGGATGTCGACCGTCTTGTTGTCGGTCATTTTTCAATCGGGGATGCAGAATCATCCGAAGGTTCGCTCGCTCTACTTGTTGGCTGCATTTTGGTCGTTGTGCAATCTCGTTCTAGCAGTTGCGGTGGTGCACCGATTGAATATTTATGTCGGTTATAACGGATTAACTCGGATGCGAATCATCGCGTTCGTTGGGGTTGGCTGCGTGATTGCTGGTTTCGTTTTAGTGCAATGGAAGATTGCTAACAAGAAATCATTCGAGTGGCTATTCAGGAGCGAGCTGTGGATTCTATTGCTCGGTCTCTATCTCTTGTCGTTGCTGCCGATGGACACGCTTGCGCACCGATGGAACGTAGCTTGTGTTGAGAGTGGAAAACCGGCAGCATGTGTGCAAATCCAGCATCAGCCGATGTCGGACGAGGGACTTCTCGTTTTAATACCTCTTATAGGATGCGATGAGCCAATCCTTCGCGACGGTGTTCGGGGTATGTTGGCAATGCGGATGAACGATGCCTCGGAATCGACAGGGCGATCGAACGTCACCTCCCAAGAAGGGTTCGATTGGAGGAGCTTTCAGGGTTCCAAGTACGCTTTGGAAGCGAGTCTGGAGACGATTCGTCCATCGATCGAAGCGTGGATGGACAGCAATCCGAATTGGCGTTCCGCACCCGAAGAATTAAGAAACTGGTCCAGTAAATGGTATTAGGGTTGAGGGGGTGAGGCAAATCAACCGGAAAACACTAGCGTCCGGTTTTGGTTGATCAGTTCTTGAGTTTGCTGATTCGCGCCTGAGCTTGCTCGACGATGGGGAGCATCTCTTTATTTCCGTTATATAGATTGACGATCCCTTCCCAGATTTGTTTGGAACCGATCGCATCGCCGTTCGCGTAGATCTTGTCGGCTTCATCAAGCTTGCTTTTTAGGAACCGACGAAGCTCTTCGGCATTTGGCGGATTGGACTGGATTTTGGCAATTTGTCGGCGCGCTAAATTGACGTATGCCCGCTCCTTGTCTTCGTCTTTGAGCAAGTTCACAATTCCACGATATTGTTCCAGGGCGGTTACCCGATCGCCAAACAACTCGTAGCGATTGGCTTCCATGAACTTGCGTTCGCCTTCGCTTGAGGGTTCGCGGCCGAATCGTCGTTTGCGTTGGATGCTTTCCTCGGCGTTCTCCATCTCGATGAGGTCCAACTGTTCCTGAGCCCATCCCGCGTGTGGGCCATTGGGGAAGCGTTCGAGCAAGTCGTGCAAATATTTATCTCTGGCATCGTTGAGCGATCCCAGGTCTCCCGCCGAAATGAGTCGTTCTGCCCTGGCTCGCAAAGTTTTTTCACCGGGAGGCCAGACCAAGTAGGTGATCAGTCCGATGGTGAGAGCCAACAATGTCACCAAGATCAACGGTCGTTCTAGAATTCCGGGCGTGTCGGGTTCTTCTTCGTCGAACAGTTTTCGTTTCTTCTTTTTCTTTTTTTGCCCAAGTGCTTTTTCGGCTTCTTCGCGGGTCGTGTTGAGCTGGAGCGCGCTAAATCCAGACAGAGTATGCTCGGCAACGCTGATCCCTTCACTCGCTCGTTTCTGAGCTTCGCGAAGAGCCATGGCGGTGGCGGTGGCCGAGTAGGGGCGTCGCAGCGGGTCCTTATTCATGAGATGTTCAACGATCGAACTTAACCAAACCGGGCAGTCAAAGACGATCGTGGCGACAGGTGTTACAACGTTTTCCCTAATCGCCTGCTTCATCATGCTGGGGTTGCCAGCTTGAAAGGGAGGCGTGCCGGTGATCGCGTGATATAAGACGGCACCAACCGAATACAGATCCGATGCAACTTCTGTTTTAGGGCGTTCTGCAAACGTTTCGGGAGCGCTGTAGGCTAGCTGTTCGGCGGTCAGCATGGCGGGTGAACCGGGGCCTCGACGAAAGTCATTGAGTTTGAATTTGCTTCCGTCCTGGGACATGAGGACTTTGTCGGGCCGAATGCGGCCATGAATCCAACCTGAATCATGTGCGAATTGCAATGCTTCGCAAAGTTGCAGCCCCATGTCAAGGACCGACTCCCAGGGCAATCGCTCGCGACGCTCGAGGGCGACATCGAGTGATTCGCCAAGGAACAGTTCATGTACCAGATATGCATCTTTGGCATCGAACCCTCCTCCATAGCAGCGAACGATGCTTGCATGGCGCAGAGCCTTGAGCCCCTCCAGTTGGTCGGCAAACTCTTGCTTGGCTTCCGGGGTCATACCCATTGGCATGGAGAAAACACGAACTGCCACTTGCGTTTTTTGCTGCATGTGAACAGCTCGAAAAACGTTGGATCCTCGCGCACCCAACGGCGACTCCAATGCCAACGGACCAATACGAGAACGGGTCACTTCAAGGCCCTTCGGTACATTGGCCTGCAAACTTCAATCCATTGCAAACGCAATCGCGCACCGCATCCACATCCACTTTAACTACGATCTCCAAATCTCGTCGGCTAGTTACAAACGGTCGCCGCTCGACGATCGTAGCGCCTCGAGTCAATTCCCCCAACTCCTCCACATCGACGGAGAACTGTTCGGTTCCAAACAAGGTGGGTTCAATCAAAAAGACTAAACCCACGACAGCTTGCAATGTGATGGACTCCTGTGCACGATTTTGACGAAAGGATCGGAACAAATGCGGTGTCATCGAGTGCAACAAGGCGCCGGCACGCGTGTTTTTGGATGGGAGTAAGCCCAATAGATTCAGATCAAAGGTCACTTGATTGGTCAACTCAAGCGGTAGCAACGATTTGGTCGTAGGAGATCGGAACACCGCCGAAGCGCTCGACGGATCGAAGTGCATGTTGAATTCGGCAGCTGCGGTCACGTCGCCAACGCAGTTGGTTGAGCCACCGACCATGATGATTTTGTCGACCGCTTCGATAATGCTAGGGTCCCGTTGGAAAGCTCGTGCAATACCTGTCAGGGGGCCTAGGCACAGGAGCGTTACGTCCCCTGGCTCTGCCCGCACTCGGTCGGCAATCAGCTTTTCGCTGGACATGATGTGTTGACGACTGACCGGCGCCAAGCCGAGATTTCCCAGTCCATCTTCGCCATGGAGGTATCGGTTGTCGGAAACGGGTGCATCCTCTGGGTCGGAACCGGCTCCCACTCTCGGATGTCGGGGTGGATCCAGTTTTTCCAGCAAACCCAGAATGTTGCTTGTGCATTGATTCGACTCCACCGTACCGGAGCAAGAAGTAATAGCGACAACTTCAAGCCTGGGGTCAAACAAAGCCATAACCAGAGCGATCGCATCGTCAATTCCTGGGTCGCAATCGATGATGACTTTTCGTGGCATGCTGGACAATTCAAATGAGAATGAGTCAACTCGTAAGGTCGGTTATCCTAAGTTTTATGTCACTTGGACTCCATTTGCTAGTGCAGCGAATGTATTGTATCCCAATCCACGCAATTCCCTCGCCAACTAAAGCAAAATGCTAGAAGACTTTATCAAAACAGTTGAAAGCGGGGTCGACCTATCGGCCGATCAAATGCAGCAGGCCATCGTATGGATGCTTGCCGGGCAAGTCTCCGACGACGAGATCGGAAAATTGCTGCTTGGCCTGCGGGCCAAGGGAGAAGCGGTTTCCGAGTTGGTGGGAGCCGTGCGTGCCATGCGAATGATGATGTCACCGATTCGAACCCGGCGAACGAATTTACTAGATACCTGCGGCACGGGAGGTGACGGTGCCAAGACTTTCAACATTTCAACCGCGACCGCGATCGTGGCGGCGGCGGCTGGCGCAACGGTTGCCAAACATGGCAATCGAAAAATTACCAGCGCGACCGGTTCCGCCGACGTCCTGAACGAACTTGGCGTTAAGATCGATGCGCCCCGCGAAGTGGTCGAGTCCTGCTTGGATGAACTCGGCATTTGCTTTTGCTTTGCACCCATGCTTCATCCCGCCATGAAACATGTCGGGCAAGTTCGTCGATCCCTGTCCGTGCCGACTTTGTTCAACTATCTCGGACCTCTTTGCAATCCTGCGGGGGCCGTTTTTCAAATCATCGGCGTCGGGAAAGATGACTTGCAAACCAAAATCGCCGCCGCATTGATCCAATTGCCTACGCAAGCTGCCATCGTCGTGCGAGGCGAGGATGGTTTGGATGAAGTCACTCTTTCGGCGCACACGCACGTTCTGCACGTGGACCATGGAATGCTCACGCAGACCACGTGGACCCCCGAATCCTTTGGCCTATCGCGAATCGATAGCCAGGACTTGGTCGTCGATGGTCCGGCCGAAAGCGCCAAAGTAATTCAAGAAGTTTTGTCCGGTGTGCTCGGGCCATGTCGAGACATAGTTTTAGCCAACTGCGCCGCCTCACTCTGGATCAGCGGCATCACGCACTCGTTGGTCGACGGGACAGCCAGGGCTCAGAAGGCCATCGACTCGGGCAATGCGATGGCCCTCCTAAAGGCCCTTGGCGAAAAAACCCATGCGACAGCTTGACCAACCTTTGATCGGGATTCTGGGTTTGAAGGTACTGGATCTTGTCAAAGATCCCTGCGATCTGGGAGGTTTAACAACCTCCACTACCCAATGGTTAGCCTTGAAGACGCACAAGGGATTAGCCCAGCATCCGCTAGCCTTCGTTCAAGCCTTAATGGACCGACGCCAAGGGTCTCTCGCAAATGGCGCACTTTTCCCAAGGCGATCGATGAGGACTGAACGGTGTCCTCCGATTCATTCCTCACGCATCGAATCAGCAGATTCTTTGGAGTGTGTTCCGTGTCAATGAACTCAAGCACTTGCGTACGGTATCCAACTGCTGTCATGAGAGATGCCCGCATCGAGTCCGTGGCCAACGAAGCGAACCTTTCTTTGGTGATGCCGTGCGACGTCAACGGTTCAAGCGATGAACTAGACAAATGCATATTGAATTCGTGTTGGCAGCAAGGCACCGCAAAAACAACACGGCTCTTCCATAGGACGGCTTGGAAGAGCGCGTCATCTGTGGCCGTATCGCACGCATGGAGTGAAATGACCAAATCAGCGCCGGATTCAGTTTGGAATTTGTCGATCTCTCCTTCTTGGAATCGAACATCCGTCAGTCCAAGGTCGTTTGCAATGGCATTGCAAACGGAAACGACGTCTGGGCGACGATCAAGTCCAACCATGTCCACGCTGATGCCTAAAACATCGTGCAATAAATGGTGGGCTGCAAACGTCAGGTAACTCTTGCCGCAGCCGAAGTCGATTGCCCGAATCGGGCGATGAGTGGGAAGCTCGTGAACAATGTCGCGTATGAACTCAAGGTACCGATTGATTTGACGGAACTTGCGAGAATGAGCAGCATGAACTTTGCCGGTTTTGGCCATGATCCCGGTCCGGATCAAGAATGGGCACGGGACGTCGTCGGGGATGAGATAATTTCTGGCCCGATTGTGCCCTTGTTCGGGTTCGACAGGTCCTGGGATGGGAGCGTTGGGTTCGCGACTTGAGAGCTTTTTGAAAAAGCATTTTCCTTTGATCGAATGCTGGACCACGAAATCGCCTGTTCGCGTTTTCAAGTTGAGATTTCGGTATTCCGAGGTCGCAAGGCGAACAATTTCGATGGCGGCCTGATCGAGCGTCCAATTTTTGTGAAACTGTTGGGTGCGAGTCTCAGAAGTGAATTGGAGGAGTGCATTTCCACGGACGGAAATCGGGCGAACCATCACTCTAAAATACTCCTGCGAAGCGGAGCGAGGAACACTCAATACGGCCTTTACGAGCTGATTTTTGTTGCATGCTTCAACCAAAATTTGCGATAGCTGATTTGTTGGATCTGTCATTTGTTGGGTTGATCAGCTGCTATTGGGGAGCACCGGCACACACTTGGATCAATAATGATACTTGCCGGTCTGGCGCAAGCCTCGGTTTTCTTGATAACCAAACCAATGGCACTCGCTTTCAAAGTGGCGGGCACTTTCGAAGTGCCGTAGCCTTGAAAACGTTGGCTTCTACGGACGGCGCACGGGGGGTTGCTTGCTACTTTTAGCTCAAAATGAGCGTCATTTGGCTCGCCAAGACTGGTCGACAAAGTTTTCGGAAGAGTGCCTCCCAACTCTTGCATCGGACAATTTATCGTTACAATCTTCCCAGTTTACCTTACTTCCCATTTCTGGAGGACTCTCATGCGTTCCATCTTTGTTTTCGCCGTAGCGATTGCGTTCGGCACCCTCATTTCTTCAACTTCGCAGGCCGGTATATTCGGTCGTCATGCGGGATGCAAATCGAGCGCATCGTCGTGCGATGCAGCACCCTCGTGCAGTACACCGTGCAGTGCACCGTGCGCTTCCTCGTGTGCTCCCGCATCCTGTGCACCCAGTTCGTGCGCTTCGTCCTGTGCACCGGCTCCATGCGCTTCGGCATGTGCGCCTGCTTGCTCGGCTGCTCCGAGTTGCTCACCCTGTTCCATGCCAATGGCAAGTTGCGCACCTGTAGCTGTTTGTGCAGCACCTGTGGTTGTTTGTGCCCCGACGGTTACTGTCTGTGCACCAGCCCCGGTAGTTGTCACTCGAACGGTTGCTCCTGCCCCAAGGGTTGTGACACGTCGCGTGGTGAAGAAGTCGGCTTGTGCGCCTGCTCGCAAGAGTTGTTGCTCAGCCCCGAGGGTCTGCCCCCCTCGCGTGATTCCACCACCACGGTCAACATGCTTAGGCGGTCTGCATCGCTACTAGGCGATCCGATCTAAACATATCGAATGATGCATAGGTCCGCATCTCCGAGGCGGACAGTTCATCGGTCGCGGAGATGCTGCGGCGTTTGTCCCATTTTTCTTTAAAGCATGTCTGCTATGGCAGCATGCTTTCTGACGACGATGAATTCGCTTGAGCTGATTGTCACGCGGTACTTTGTTGATGGTATAATGTGGGCCCACTTGCAACCCACCCTGTTCCTTCAACCCGATTTCCTATCGTGAAAAATCTTCCATCGCTTTTGCGGCTAATTGCCTCTCTTGTCATATCGTTAGGGGGCGTTCTTTCGTTGTGCGAAACATGTCTCGCCGAGTCCCCTTCATCCAATTCTTGGGAGAGATTCCGAGGGCACAATGGATCAGGAGTACTCACCGAGTGCAACGTCGCGATCCCGTGGTCACAATCGCAAGTGCAGCGAGTGGAGTTGCCGGGATCAGGACACGGTTCGCCGGTCATTTATGGCGGCATGGCATTTTTGCAATCAGCGGATCCGGAATCGGCAGATCGTCATGTTGTTGGAATCGATTTAGAAAAAAATTCCATTGCATGGAAAAGGGGCTTTCCATCCAAGAAACATGGTCTGCACAAGTTTAGTTCGTACGCTTCGTCAACTCCTTTTGTCGACGACAAGTCGGTTTATGTCCTGTGGGCCGAACCTGAAAACGTGGTGGTCAAGGCCATGACCCATACGGGCGAAGAACGATGGACTCGAACACTTGGTCGCTATGTGTCCCAACATGGCTTTGGAACGTCGCCGATCGTTGTTGATGGCAAGTTGATTTTTCTCAATAGCCAAGATGCCTTGCAGCTTCCTCCCGGAGTTGAACCTGGACAGGATCGCATGATCGCTCTGGATACTGAGTCGGGCAAAATAGTCTGGGAGACTCCTCTTCCGACGTCACAAGTATGCTATGGAGTACCATGCGTTCGGACGGTCAACGGAAAGCCCGAGCTCATCTGTAGCACAACCGGACAAGGCATGTTCGCGATGGACCCGAGCAACGGCAAAATCCTCTGGTCTCACGATTGTTTTAAACAACGTGTTTGCGCATCTGCATACTTGGTTGGTGATGTGCTTGTTAGCTCGCAAGGTTCCGGCGGTGGAAAAGACAATTATTTAGTCGCCTTGGACATCAACAAGAAACAGGAGTTGTTTCGATTCAAAAGCGGTTCGCCTTACGTGCCGACCCCGGTTTCCAAGGACGGTCTACTGTTCTTGTGGAGCGACGCTGGCATCGTCTCCTGCGTTGAATTGCTGACGGGCGAGACAGTTTGGAAAGAACGCATAGGAGGGGACCACTCAAGTTCTCCCGTGATTATCGGCACGAAGATTATCAACACATCGCACGATGGCGTGGTCACAATTCTTGCCGCTAGTCGCAAGTTTGAAAAGCTCGGTACCATCGAAACGAACAAGACGGTTCGATCCACGATTGCAGCCGACAAATACAAAGTTCTGTTACGCACCGACAACGAACTCCTGATTATTCGATGAGCGAACGCCTCCACCTTAGCTTGCTTGGTGGAGCGAAGACTAGCCAGCTAGTCAGAATCACCACAACCTCGCGTCCCCTCAAATGCGCTTCGATGCGAGCTCGGCTCGCACCGAAGCGCATTTGAGGGGACGGTGTTTTCCTATGGGACTAGCGATAAGTCTCGCTCCAGAGACTTGCGTTGTTCTCGCTTTTGGAGCAATTGGGACAATTGCTCTTCTCGTACCCTCTCACTCTAAATTCAAAATGCGATCCACATCTTTCTGCGTGCCATGGCTTTGTCTTTTTCTTGCATGTAACTCAACAAGGCTTTTTGGTGCGAACTACGATGTCGTCGTATACGGTGGAACGTCCGCCGCAGTTATTGCGGCGGTTCAAGCGAAACAAATGCACAAATCGGTCGTCATCGTATGTCCCGAGAAACATTTGGGCGGTCTCTCCAGCGGTGGTCTTGGTTTCACCGACACGGGCAACAAATCGGTCATCGGCGGTTTATCTCGAGATTTTTATCACCGGGTTTGGACCCATTACCAATCCAGTGCTGCTTGGAAATGGCAAAAGAAGGAGGAGTACGGTAACAAAGGCCAGGGAACTCCCGCGATGGATGGTCAGCAACGCACGATGTGGATCTTTGAGCCGCATGTGGCCGAGAATGTTTTTGAGTCCTTCGTGCAACAGCATCAATTGCAAGTTTACCGCGATCATTGGCTGGACCGCTCTCACGGAGTAATCAAAAAGGACAATCGCATTCTATCCATCCGGATGCTGAATGGAGCCGAGTTCCATGCCAGCATGTTCATCGATGCAACCTACGAAGGAGACTTGATGGCGGCAGCGGGTATTCAGTACACGACAGGCCGTGAATCCAACGAAGCCTACGGAGAGCATTGGAACGGAAATCAAGTCGGTGTCTTGCACCATCGCCATCACTTCGGGGCCGTCAAGTCGCCTATTAGTCCCTACAAAATTCCGGGGGATCCAAGCAGCGGGCTGTTGCCACGCATTAGCCCGGACCCACCTGGCAACTATGGCGAAGGCGACAAGCGAATCCAAGCCTACTGCTATCGCATGTGCTTGACCGATCATGATCCCAATCGAATTCCGTTTCCAAAACCAGATGGCTACGATGCGGGGCAATTCGAGTTGGTCGTGCGTGTGTTGAACGCTGGGTGGCGAGAGACGTTTGAGAAATTTGATCCGATCCCGAATCGCAAAACCGACACCAACAATCATGGACCGTTCAGCACCGACAACATCGGAATGAACTATGACTATCCGGACGCGAGCTATGAGCGGCGCAAAGAAATCGGACGCGAACATCGCACGTATCAACAGGGTCTCATGTACTTCCTCGCTAACGACCCCCGCGTTCCTGATGACGTTCGCACAGAGGTCGGGAAATGGGGGCTCTCCGCCGATGAATTCAAGGACAATCAGAACTGGCCTCACCAAATGTACATTCGGGAGGCAAGACGGATGGTCGGCAAGTATGTGATGACCGAACATGAACTGGTGAAAGCACGCCCAACTCCGGAACCGATCGGCATGGGGTCGTACACGATCGACTCGCACAATGTTCGACGCTTCGTTACGGCCGAGGGCTTTGTGCAGAACGAAGGGGACATCGGCGTTTCCACCGGCGGACCTTATCAGATTTCGCTTGGATCGATTTTGCCAAAACAAGCTCAGTGCAACAATCTCTTAGTGCCTGTTTGTGTTTCCAGTACGCATATCGCCTTTGGATCCATTCGCATGGAACCGGTATTCATGATTCTGGGGCAATCCGCAGCTACGGTTGCCGCCTTGGCCATCGACCGCAAATGCGACGTTCAAGCGGTCTCGTACGAAGACATCAAGCAACGCTTGATTCAGGATGGGCAAGTGCTGGAATCAAAAGACGAAACCGTAGCCAAGGGAACTCAGAGCAACGTTGACATCAAGCAGTTGAAAGGCATTGTTGTCGACGATAGCCAAGCCAAACTTGTCGGGCAATGGCGTGCGAGCACCACCAATCGCCCGTTCGTCGGACTCGGTTACCAACACAACGGAAACGAACCGGCCGCGAAACACACGGCAACATTTGAAGCCAAACTGCCCGTCGCAGGCACGTACGAAGTCCGCATGGCCTATCCGCAGAACGCAAATCGGGCCTCCAATGTACCGGTCACCATCGAACACGCTGGTGGTTCAACTCAAAAGAACATAGCCCAGAACTCGACCCCGCCCATCGACGGCTTGTTCGTTTCGCTCGGTAGATACAAATTCGAATCGGAACGTCCCTACCGGGTGACGATTTCGTGCGAAGGAACCAATGGCTACGTGGTCATCGACGCCGTCCAGTGGCTAAGGCCAGAGTAGAACAGTCGTCCTCAATATTGTCCTCAATCGTTTAGGAGCTATCCGAATTAGGATCTTACGATAGCGTTGAACGTGCATGCAGCGAAGTCGCCGATGAACCATCGATTCATGCTCAAAGTGTCGTAATTGTGACGATTCCAGAAAAACGGTACCGGACACCTTTTTCGTTTCGACTACTTGATCTTGCCTGCGTTGCCAGCTTGTCCGAATGCGACCATGCGATCGACACAGACTTGTTTCATGGCCGTTCGTGCCGGCTTGAGGTAGTCGCGAGGGTCAAATTTGTCTGGGTGTTCGGCCAGCACTTTACGGATTGCGCCCGTGATGGCCATTCGGCAATCGGTATCGACGTTGATCTTGCGAACACCGCTCTTGATTCCGCGCTGAATCTCTTCGACGGGCACTCCCCAAGTTTGTTTCATTTGTCCGCCGAACTTGTTGATGATGTCCTGCAGTTCTTGCGGGACGCTGCTGCTGCCATGCATGACGAGGTGGGTGTTCGGGAGCAGTTTATGAATGGCTTCAATCCGAGACATGGCTAATACTTCACCGTCGGGTTTGCGAGTGAATTTATACGCACCGTGGCTAGTGCCGATGGCGACCGCCAGTGCATCGACATTGGTTTCCGCCACGAACCGTGATGCCTCATCTGGATCGGTCAACAACTGATCGTGGCTGAGCACACCTTCGGCGCCATGTCCATCCTCGGCTTCGCCACCGCCCGTTTCAAGCGAACCGAGGCAACCGAGTTCACCCTCGACAGAAACGTTGCGGGCGTGGGCCAACTTGACCACTTCCTTGGTGACTGAAACGTTGTAGTCATACGAAGCGGGAGTTTTGCCATCCTCTTGCAATGAGCCGTCCATCATGACCGACGTAAATCCGTTTTCGATGGCCGACAAGCAAGTCTTTGGAGAGTTTCCGTGATCCTGATGCATTACGATGGGGATTTTGGGATACAGTTCGACGGCCGCAAGCATCAAATGGCGTAGAAATGCGTCTTGGGAGTAAGATCGAGCACCACGCGAAGCTTGGATAATCACCGGGGAGTCCGTCTCCTGGGCGGCTTCCATGATCGATTGAATTTGCTCCATGTTGTTGACGTTAAATGCAGCAACTCCATAGCCATTTTCGGCTGCATGGTCGAGTACTTTACGAAGCGGAACCAAAGCCATGTGAGAAATCTCCGGAAAGGAACAAGTACAGTGCGTCGTCGATGCAAATTGAAATTCACTCTGTTTTGTCGACTGAGAATGCGTAGGATTATGTGCAATTCGAATTCGTTCACAATCCGAAATCGTCGTGCACAGGCTTAGCCGGACATGGATCAAGAGTTTTCCAAACCCATTCGCAGCGTTCCAAAATTGCAGCCCTTGGACAACTACTTGAGCGGCAGCTGGGAGGCGCTCGGGGCTGGAGCACCCGTCTTGGTTGCCCTGGCGCAAATTAGCAGCGATGCTATGGCAAATTTCGCACCCTCCACTGAACTGGACCATCTGAGCCCTGAGGCAAAGGCGATCCTTGTGGCGGCGCGCAATCGAGGCGTCATCGAGCTCAAAGCGCTCAATACGGCCTTCGAAGCTCCCTCAAGAATGCTTGCCGTTTACGTAGAACTGGACGTAGATCAGACAATCGCCTTCCGCGACAAGAACCAACCCGAAGTAACCGTACGATTCCTCGAAGGTTTTCGAATCCTGTGTAAGCACGGACTTGTGATGCATCATATCCATCGCGACTTTTCGTTGACCAGCCGTGGGTTTGAATTAGCAAGAATGATTTCGCAAGAAGAGGTGCAATCGTGGCTCGACAAGGGCACCGAGTTTGGCCTTCACGACTAGTCGTTTTGGGCGGACTGTTATTCGCATTCGCACTTGTGATTTGGTGTGGGAGGAGCCTTTGGATTAGCTTGGTGAGTGAGCCTACGCCGGTTGCCGCACAAGATCAGGCGGCAGAGAACCATGCCGCCCAAGGCCATGCCGCAGGTCGAGCAAAAGAGGTGAACCACCCTCTCGATCCTGTTCTGGAGCTTGCACGCAGAGCACTAGCAAACCACGCGAAGGAGCATCGAGACTACACGGCTGTTCTACTCAAGAGGGAACGAGTTGGCGGAAAGCTGCTACCGGAAACGCGAATGGAGATGAAACTACGGTATGATACGGTCGAAACCACGGAACTCGTTCCAAATTCCCGTCCGCGGAACGTGGCAGTGTATTTGAAGACCATCGAGCCCAAGGCTCAAGCTGGGCGCGAAGTCATTTGGGTTCAAGGTGCTAACAAAAACAAATTGATGGCACACGAATCTGGACTGTTTGGACTCATGACGGTCGAGTTGGCTCCACAGAGTCGGTTGGCAATGGTTGGCAATCGCTACCCAATTACGGAAATTGGGATCGAGAAATTGCTAATCAAGTTGATCGAGCGAGGGGAACGCGATCGAGCGATGGGGCCGGCCACCGTCCGTAAAAAAGATGGGGTGCGGATGGGTGGCGTCGATTGCAACTTGATCGAGGTGATTCATGAGAATCGCGAAATTGATGTGGATGGACATGTTGTGGAATTTGAATTCCATCTTGCCCAGATTCTTTGAGCCCTGGAACATAAGGTGTTCAAAGAGGTGTGCAAAGCCCGTGCGGTCACGCGGCTCGATGCGAAAGCCGATGTTGTAGTAGACCGCGACGGTTGTCAGCGGAGCTGATTTCTCGGGCGAAAGAACAACCTTCAGGCCATTCTTTAGCTTGTAATACGTCACCGGAACTTTTATCCCAGTCGCGTTCGACTTCTGTGCCGAGACGGTGAAGGCAGACGACAACAAGATCGTCGCTATCATCATTCCCGCAAATAT
>JBEBHM010000127.1:0-14582 GCA_040080875.1 Pirellula sp. | reverse complement strand
CGCCAGGTCCCACCGCAATGGTTCGCAGTCCGGCAATAGACGGGAAGCCAAATCGTAGTTGCGTGTGGCGTCGTCGTAATCCCGATGTGTGGCTTCTCGTAACAATCCACGCATGTAGTATCCGATAGGGAGCGGAACGTATTCGGTCTTTTGCTTTCCACTCTTGGATTCAAAGTCGACCGCGAGTTGCTCGTGCTTGTCCTGGATCTGCAACGTATAGCTTTCCGCGTCGGTTCCGTCGTGCATCAAGTTGGAGATCGCAAGGAAGACACGAACCAGAATTTTTTCGTAGTCTTCGCCGGAGTACGAACGGACTTGATCGTCAGTCCACATCGAAACGGTCTTCTCTGCAAGCGAGTCCTGTTCGAGGTGGTCGAATCGATCTCGCACTTCCCGGAGGCGCTTCTCCGCCTGCTTTGCCTGACCACTCAATAGGTCGACGACCGCCAAGTCCAAGTTGACGACGTCTCGATCTTGTTTGTGTGATTTGGCAAGCTTTTCAAGCCCTTCGCGGCAGGCTTGCATCTGACCGTCATAGAACAAAGTTCTGGGTTGCGCAATGCGCTTTGCATGGGTCGAGCAACCAAACGATCCGGCCAATAGCCATAAACCGATGGCAAGCAATACAGCCGTAACGCGATGTACTGTGGCAATTTCGATTGCAGATGTGCGTCGCCGGTCGCATCGAATCATCGTTTGAGTGGATTGTAATTCCAGAATTTACCCATGGCTGACTTGTGGTATCCCTTGCGAACTTCCGAAGAGAGTTTGTCGTACTCCCCGGTATGCACGTTGGTCAATTCAAGTGTCAACTCGTAGTCTCTCTGAGTCGAGCTGTTTCGCTTGGTTGTGCCGCTGGTCAACGTTGCGTAGAGGAAGTAATCCACGGGCGCCCCGCTTCGTTGCAGCACGGCGGTAAAGAGCTGCATGTTGTCTGGCACCAACAACGCATCTGGACGCATGCGAGTTTCGTGCAATGCAGCATCCACCATCCGACGACTGATCGGCTTAAACGCATGGGACTCCAGGATTCCCGAGTCAATTTGATTGTAGAGTTTGTCTTTGAAATCTCCGATATCCTCGACACTCTTGTTCTCGATACCAACAAAGCAAATCGTCTTCTTCATTGGGGTTCCGTCGGGTCCGAGCGGACATTCTTCGGAAGTGATCTGTTGTCTCGCAAGCAGTTTCGCAACGGCTTCGTCCACCAACGGATCGAAGACTTCGGCGCCCGCTTCATGGCTTCCAACAAGATTTTCAGCAGTCGGCTTGATGACATGCCCGTATTGGTAGCCACGACAACCAGGGACTCCGGCGATGCCTATCCAAATCAACGAAGTCAGCCAATCACGACGATGCATGGGATTCCTTTCCCGATAAAACACTTGAAACCTTGTGCGAATTGTGCCCTTCCGCGTCGAAGCGGACAATAGGAATATCGGAATTCCATCCACCCAAGGTCAACAAGTTCCAAGATGGAATAGCACCGCTAGCATTCCGTCTAAGATTCAACCAATGCTAGCAACCGGGAATGGCGTTGCAGCATGAAAGATCCATCTGGTAGTTTGAGACCGGAGTTAGAGGTTCTGCCATTCCATTTTCGGAAGGGTGCGGCAGCATTCACGCTAACGAAACGAACCGCAAATGCAATTTAACTTGTCTACATCATGACCCGAATCGATCGCTATCTCCTCTTCCTCTACTCGCGAGTTTTCTTGATTTGCTTCATGACTCTTTCCGGACTATTGGTGGTCATTCAAGTGTTCACCAACCTGGACGAGCTCATTGCATTTGGGAAAGTGCGAGGAAGTTTCATGAAGGGTTTGGCGGAATACTTCGGTCCCTACTTGCTCAGTATCTTTGACCGCATGTGTGGGTTGTTAACATTGCTCGCAATGATGTTCGTAGTCGCTTGGCTCTATCGGACCCATGAAATGACAGCATTGTTGGCAGCAGGGATTAGCAAAGGCCGGATTATTCGCCCGATACTTGTTTTGTCAGCCATCCTCATTGTGCTCGCAGCGATTTCACGCGAAACGTTGATTCCTCGCCATTCCGATATGCTGAGCAAGAGCCCACAGGAATTGGTCGGGGACAAAGATCGTCCGATCCGTCCAACGGAAGACGTTGAACAGGGGGTTTGGATATCGGGCCTAAATCTGCACCCCGCTAGCAAGTCGATTAGCCAACCGATATTTCGTTTCCACGGGCCAGCGGTAAAAGTGACGGCCCAGTTAACGGGAAGTCTCGCCAAACATATGGAAGCCAACAACGATCATCCTGGTGGATTCCTTGTCTCGGATGCCGTTGGGACCGATTCCATCACCGGTAAACGATCCGTCAATACGGCGGAAGGATTGTTTTTGCTGCTGCCGGCGGACACACCCTGGCTAAAGTCCAACGAGTGTTTTGTCCCGACCTCGATCGAGTTTGATGCGTTACGCGGCGGTGGGGCCAAGCAATATGCATCTACTGGCGACCTGATTTGGCGTATTCAAAATCAACCGCATTTTTACGGCAGCGAACTTAAGGTTGCCATTCACGCTCGCTTTGTGCAGCCATTTCTGGATTTCACGCAATTGCTAATAGGGATCCCGATGATCCTGTCCAATCGCGGGCGAAGTTTGGTCAGCATGATTATTTCGTGTGTCTTGAGCTTTGTACTCTTCTTTGGGATAAGCATCGGTCTCCACACTCTCGGAGCGAACGAAACGCTGCTGACTCCGGCCGCAGCGGCTTGGGCGCCACTATTGATTTTCGGGCCATTGGCTTGGTGCAAGGCCAGCAGTTCGATGCAGTCCTAAAGCAAAGCCTTAGACCTTAGACCTTAGACCTTAGTCGTCTCAAGCCTCATCCCTCAACCCTCGAGCCTGTTTCGATTCCCCCAAACGGTATCCGATGGCCAGCGGCAAAACCATCAATCCGATCATCCAGAAAACCGACGATACAGGAAATCCGAAGCCCTTCGCGATTTGCAAGAACAATTGATAGAGCGGTCCGGCCAACATCATCCCTAAGAAGTTGGCTTGGTTCATGGTTGCAATCATTCGCCCCTTGATCTCGTTTGGAGGGCGTTCTTGCAAAAAAACTTGCAGTGGAATTGAGTAGACAGCAGCCGATATGCCGAGCACGATCAACGCGATTCGAGCCCAAGCAGGGCTCAGCCAAAGCGCATTCCCATTCCAAATCCCTAGAAGTCCCAAGCAAACCACAATGCCCCACAACCCTAGCGTGACAGACCAACGGCTCGACCAAACGCGACAAAGGTATCCACCCAGCGGAGCCCCCAACATGATTCCTACCGCAATCATTCCAACCAAGACGCTGGTCGCATCCATGTCGAGGCCGAGCATCTGCGAACCCACCCGATTCACCGTAGGCATAGCGATCGAAGCCACCATCCAAAAGACACATGACACCAACAACGCGACCAGCAATGGCTTGTCCCGTCGAAACAACGCGAAGACATCCTTGTTAAGCCCAAACGCATCCGCAGTCAAAACTGCGTTGGGCTGGGCCACGGCTGTCTTGCGGATGAGCAACGAAGTCAGCGTACCGAGCACCGCAATGCCGATACACACACACGATCCAATCCAAAGACGATCGGTGTTGGTTGCATCCTCACCCACCAACCATTTCATCAGCTTTCCCGCAGCAACGACGCCAAAGATGATAGCCAAAAACGTGGACATCAAGATCAGTCCATTGGCGCGAGGCAAGTCCGACGGGCGAAACAACTCAGGCAATATCCCATATTTGCCCGGACCAAAGAACGTACTTTGCGTTGCCATCAGGAACAATACGGTCCAAGTTCCGACCATGCCTAGTCTGTCATAGAAGATGAACGCAACCATCCCCAAAATCATGATGACAATTTCAGCGACCTTGGACAGGACGATGATCGGTGTCTTGCTATAGCGGTCCGAAAGGTAACCCGCAAAACCGCTGAACAAAACGAACGGCAGCGAGAATACAAAGGTCGCCCATCCCTGCATGTCTTCATTCGCCTGGGCCGCGTTCCCAGCCCCTCCAACGGCGTTAGCTGCAACGATCGGCAACGCCAACAGCAACACGATCTGCTTGAACATGTTGTCGTTGAAAGCACCCAGGAACTGAGTAAACGCTATTCCCCAGAACGAACGATCTCGAAACAAACTGGGTTGGTTATTCTGCGAATCGTTCACATTATTCCTTGACTGCATGTAGACACGTGGCGCAACCCAATGCATCGGGACAATAGCAGCCTCGAAACGGTTGGGACAATCGTTTTGCTATGGGCGAGTGTAACAACGGCTATGCCGGCCTGCTACACCACAACATGTTGCTTCACCAAGCCTCAGCGGTCTCACGCCGCTCGTTAAACAAGGTTTGTATGCTAGGAGCAGCGACCTAAACGAAAGACCAATATATAACGATTTACGGTCAATCAGGTTCGGTAGCTAAGCAAACCATAAGATCCAGTCGGACCAGCCGACTAGGGACGATAGAAAGTTGGGAAGCGTGATTCTAGCTATTAGCCTTTTGCTCCAGTTGGACGAGCGGACGAGCCAACTGGGGGCAAAAAGCTTTCTAGGGTCGGTATCGTGGAATGCAGTTGATCGCAAGCGATTTATTTGCTTGTCAGTGGAAAAACAGCATCGTTTTTTGTTCCCGACTTGACTTCATAGGTTAACTGCTCTTTGAGGTGCTTCGCAGGAATTCGCGATTTGGGCACTTTGGCCACACCCGCATCGGAGTCTTGAGGATCCTCAGATTTTTTGTCGGACAACGTCACAACATGTTTGCCAATCAACGCACCCTCTAGGTTGCTGTCAGACAACTTGAGAGTGAACTTGCCTTGAGCATCGGTGAGACCGTACGAGCCCACCAGTGGCGATTCGTCGCCGGTGGCTTGGGGTTGAAACTGGACTCGAATATCCGGCAAGGGTTTGTCGTCGAGCGTTATCGTGCCCTCCACTTTCGCCGTTTTTAATCCAGAGCCGCAACCCTGGACCAAGGTTAAACTAACAGTGAAAACCAAGCAGATTACGCTAAAGTTATGGCTGGTCCGAAACAACTTCGCCTCCCGCTATGGTCGACAGCCCTGTATAGACTGTCATGTCGATGTTCTGGGACATTGGATTCACCGAACCATCAACGCGATTGAACATGATGATACCCGTGTGCATCGAAGCAAATGCTCGCTTGCATGGATTCGAATCACCTTGGGCAGCGCATCGGTCGTAGTCGGGGATCAACGTGCGTGATTCGGGGGTCGCACACGAAAGCGCAAAAGATGTGTAGGCGAATGCCCAAAAAGTTGTGCGACGTGGACGTGTTCGAGTCGTGTACTCCCCAACCATAAGTGTATTGCTAGTGCCGTCACTAACCGTTCCAAACGTCTCAAGTTTGTAACCGGCTGGCCGATTAGGAACGGTTCCTACCCAGTGAAAAAAACCTTTTTTTTGCGTGGGCGCTGTTAACATGTCGGACGAATCCCATTGACGACGGTAAATGTACTCACCGGGAAATCCCCAACCCACGCCCCCCATTCCTCGATACGAACTGGTGATCGAAGTCAAATTGTTATGGGGACCAGAGTCAGGTACAAGCAATTGCCCAGCGACTGGATCAGACGGGCAATTGTAGGTTGGTAAGTTTTGTTGTCGAAGGAAATTGTGACCGGCATGCTCGATAGGCAATGCAGGATTGAAAGTGCCGTTCAGAGCCACCTGCTCGATGTATGGGAGAATCGCAATGGTCCAAACCGACTTGCTCGGTTCGGAACAACAATCGCCGTCCGTAACGTTGCCTGGCGGGAATTTTTTGTTGGCCGATTCATAGTTGTGAACGGCAAGTCCAATTTGCTTCAAGTTGTTTCCGCATTGCATGCGCCTCGCCGCTTCACGAGCGGCTTGAACAGCGGGCAGCAGAAGACCAACAAGAATGCCGATAATCGCAATAACAACCAAGAGTTCCACGAGCGTGAAACCCGAACGACGAAAAACTAAAGCTCGCATGATAAACCTCTGAAAGAACGATTCTACAAAAGAAGTTTGCCTGCAATTGGGCATCTCCATACCATAACAAGATTTTGCGTGAAAATCACCCCCGCAAGCTCGTGCATTCAAACAGATTGTTGCTAATTTCAATGCGAATTGTTGTGATCGATTTTTCGTTGGTCTTCCAAGTATCTGGGTAGTGGAGGTTGTTAAACCTCCCAGATTGCGGGGCACAACCCAAAAACCTAACCTGGATCAAGCGCTAGACTTGCTCACGCTTCTGGACGGCGGGCGGCTTGCGGATAAAGGCAACAGTCGCCGGGGCACAGATCATGGCTTGGACCGTATTTGCCAATATAAGGTCGATCGGTATCTGGCGAGATGCGTTCCTCAATAAGATCCACGATCATCGATACGAATCTTGGGTGCAGATGGACGGTCTCCGCACGTACGAATTGAATTCCCTTTTCCTTGCACAGTTCCGCCGCTTCGTGATCCAAGTCAAACAGCACTTCCATATGATCCGAGACGAATCCGAGGGGCACGACGACGATTTGCTTGATGCCGCGTTCGGTGTGAAGTTGTTCAATTCGGTCGCACACATCAGGTTCAAGCCAAGGTTGCTGCGGTGGCCCAGACCTGCTTTGAAAAACCAGCTCCCACGCAGAATGACTCGCGGCTTTGCATACTAACCTAGCCGACTCGCGCAGTTGCTCTTCGTATCGCGAATGATCTGCCATCGTTTTTGGGATACTATGCGCGCAAAATAAAACGGTCGTTTCGGATCTCGCCTCTTCGGGTAACTTGGCCAAAGCACTTTCCAAACACTCCTTTTGAGCTGCAATGAAACCAGGGTGATTGAAACCCTTTCGGACTTTCTCAACGAAGGGGGCTTGCTCACCCACCTCCAATTGGGCTGCGGCAATGTTCTCCCGATATTGGCGACAGCCGCTATAGCAACTGAACATCGAAGTAAAGAACGCGATCGCTCGCTTGCGTCCGTCTGCCGCCATCTGTCGCATCGTATCGGCAAGCAAGGGATGCCAATTTCGATTTCCCCAGTAAATTGGAAGAGATAATTGACGCCGATCGCATTCTTGACGAACGGCATGGATCAGTTCACGGCATTGTTGGTTGATGGGACTCACTCCACCAAATTGCTTGTAATGCTCAACTACCTCCAGCATCCTTTCTCTGGGTACGTTTTTGCCTCGGAGCACATTTTCGAGGAATGGAACAACATCCTCCATTCCTTCGGGGCCTCCGAAAGAAACAAACAAAATGGAATCGACCGGAATTTTTTCTAATGGCGGAGGTGGCGACGTAGGGGCCGCGGGAGTGAGTTGCGTCGGGGGCATGGAAATTGTTTGCTTTTCGAGTGCAGTTGTTTAATCGCCGGGTAGGCAGTTGTTTATTCGCCAGAATTCGTCGGGAATGCAATTCCATTGGAATTCCATTCGAAGGATCGTGATCCTAGCAGTCCATACGTATAAAGTGTAGAACGAATGTCCCAATCGTATTCGAAGCAAGTCCCAAACGTTTCCGGAACAATTGCGAAGATTGCTCTACTTTTGCACCCCATTTTGGCGTAGAGGAAACGATCGTGCGCTGTCCCATTAAAAATTGGGGTTGGACGTCAGTGGATCTTGTTAAGTTAAAGATTCCTGAACCAAAGGACCTTGAACAAGGTCCACTACCCAAAAAACTAATCTGGACAAAGTACTAGGTTCTGTGTTTTCCGGAATGGGCCCCAAACTTAACTTCGAACAGGCTACAATGCTCCTGATGCTGCTTGCAAATGTTGCAGCGTTGGATCGATGCCCGAACGACAATAATCTTCGTACTACAATTGTTTCAAGGTGCGCTTTTTGAGGAATCGACAGTATCCACCCTTGCCTCGGATTCTTTCGTGGCCTTGTCGAATCGTCATGACGTTTGTCATGTGCCTAGTGGGAGCGTTTTGCCTGGCAGCATCTAGTTTGTTTGCTTCCGAGTTGGACGACGTCAAAACTTTTTATCGATTGGGCAATTATTCGGCCTGCATCGATCTCGCTAAGACTCAAGTGGATCTCGGCGTTTGGAACGAATTGTGGCCAAGGACGTTGATCGAATCGTATATGGCCACGGGTCAGTATCCCGAAGCCCTGGCCGCATATGAAAAGGCGATCGGTCGATTTGGAGATAGCATCCGGCTGCGACTCTTGGGTGTCCGCGTGTATCGGGCGAACAACAATCCTTCAAAAGCCAAAGAGCAAATTACATATTTAGATAATCTGCTCGTCCGCTTTCCAATGCGATTCAAAAGCCGCTCCGATTTGGTTCCGCTCGGCGACTATTTTCTCGTTCGGGGCGAAGATCCAAAGCAAGTGCTAAAGATATGTTACGACCAAGCGATCAAGTACGACCCCAAGTCGGTGGAGCCGCACATCGCAACCGCCCGCATGGCACTCGACAAGAACGACGACAAGGTCGCGTCGCAATCGTTAGCCAAAGCCATCAAGCTCGACGACTCCGATCCGGAGGTCTACTATCTTTTGGCGCGAGCATGGAATTCCACTGACCCAGAGAAATCAACCGTATATTTGCGCAAATCTCTAGAGATCAACCCGCACTTTGCTCCAAGCCTCATCTTGCAAGCGGAATCACGAATGTCTGCCGAAGACTACGCGACCGCTGAAAAATTGCTTGCCGAAGTTCAAAAAACCAATCCTAGCCTACCCAAAGCTTGGGCCCTCCGCGCCGCGATCGCGCATTTGCAAGGTCGCTTTCCGGACGAAGGTGAGCATCGCCGCAAAGCGCTCGTTCCATGGACTCTCAATCCCGAAGTGGACTACCTCATCGGCAAGCAGCTTTCGATGCACTATCGATTCACCGAATCGGTCGCTTACCAACGGCGGGCTTTGCAAATGGACGAAAGTTACGTGCCTGCCAAAGCGCAGCTCGCACAAGATCTTTTGAGGCTAGGCGATACCACGCCTGGCTGGAACTTGGTTGACGACGTTCGCAAGTCTGACCCATACGATGTGACGATCTTCAATCTAAAACAACTGCAGTCGCAGCTTGACAAATTTGCAACGCTCGAGTCACCCGGCTTCGTGATCCGTATGGATGCCCGAGAAGCTCGCGTGTACGGTCAAGAAGTCGTTTCGTTGCTCAGCCAAGCCAGGGAGACTCTCACCAAAAAATACAATGCAAAGTTGGTCGAGCCCATCTATGTCGAAATCTTTCCTCGCCAAAAGGAATTCGCGATTCGAACGTTCGGAATGCCCGGTGGTGAGGGATTTCTCGGAGTTTGTTTCGGTCGGCTGATCACGGCCAATTCCCCAGCGGCTCTTAAAGTCGACTCGAATTGGAAGTCTGTGTTGTGGCACGAGTACTGCCACGTTGTTACGCTCCAAAAGACCAACAACAAGATGCCGCGTTGGCTTTCCGAAGGGATCTCGGTTTACGAAGAACGAGAGCGCAATCCCATTTGGGGACAATCGATGGATGCGACCTACCGCGAAATGATTCTCGGCGATGATTTCGTTCCGATGAGCAAATTGAGCGGTGCCTTTTTGCAACCCAAGACTCCCATGCATTTGCAGTTCGCATATTACGAGGCATCGCTCGCGATCGAGTACTGGATCCAAGAGTATGGTGTCCAAGGATTGCAAAAACTCTTGGAGGATCTCTCGGTGGGTATGCCTCCCGATGAAGCCCTCAAAAGGTTACCGGGTTCGTTGGAGCTCCTCGACAAAGAATTCAGCGCCTTTGCAAAAAAATTAGCAAAGGATTTTGGCAAAGGCATTAATTTCAAGAAACCATCCGAAGAGGAAAAGGAAGACTTGAAGGGTTGGTTGGAAGCGAACCCGACCTCTTATTTTGCTCTTCGAAGCCGCTGCGATGCTTTGATCCGCAGTCGCAAATTCGATGAAGCGCTTCCGGTCGCCCAGTCGCTTCGCGAAATGCTGCCTGAGGATCATAGCCCCGACGGTGCCTACGCGATGCTGGCAGCTATCCACCGAGCCAAGAAAGACGAAAAGAGCGAACGTGAAGCATTGGAATCGCTTGCGGACCGATCCGCTGATTGTCGTCCAGCGCTTATGCGACTGCTGGAGATCGATGTCAACACCAACGATTGGAAAGGGGTTTCACGCTGGTGCGATCGGATGATGGAAATCGACCCACTGCGAAGTGACGTCCAACAACATCGGGCAACCGCCGGCGAAAAACTTGACGATCCCGCAAAAACAGTAGATGCACTCCAAGCTTGTTTGGAAATGGACCCAGAGGATCCCGCCGTCCTCCATTATCGAATCGCCCTGGCATTGCACCAACGCGATGAGCTGGCTCAAGCAAGACGCCACTTGCTCGTCGCTTTGGAGCAGAGCCCACGTTACCGAGACGCATTGCAGTTGCTCGCAAAGATTGGGAAATCGCCCAACATCGATACACCGAGCACGTCCGATCCGAATGAAAGATCCTCAACAAAATGAAGAATGGATATCGCAATAGATTCCGTGTCGCAGTGTGCTGTTTCATTCTTTTCGCGATGAGCGGCTTGCTCGTCGTGGTCGCTCAAGATCCTTGGGGCCGAGGTAGACGAGGGCGAGGTGGGGCTCGAGATATCACGATGGATCGCAATGGGGTTCCTGTTTGGGAAATCGACAAGCCCTTTGTGAAAGATCTCTTTACGTTTGTGCGAGTCAAATACGATTCGTATGGGGGGCGCGGCGGATGGGCGATCGACTTTCCCGACAGCGACCTGAACTTTTCTTTGCGATTGCAACAACTGACAACGCTCAAGGTAAATCCGAACCCCATTATCCTGGAACTTACCGACCCAAAACTGTTTGACTACCCGTTTCTTTATATGATCGAACCGGGATCGCTCAGTTTCAGCCAAGACGAAGTAGTCGCTCTGCGACGATACCTCCTCAATGGAGGTTTTATGATGGTGGATGATTTTTGGGGTGCCTACGAATACGAAAATTTTCATCGCGAAATCAAACGTGTTTTTCCGGATCGCGAACCGATGGAGGTACCGCTTGAACATGAGATCTTTCACGGAGTCTATGATCTCAAAGAAAAGCCTCAGGTTCCATCGATCCATGCGGTCTCTCGCGGTTCGCGCATCACATGGGAATATCGTAGCGAATCCGATACCAGTATTCCGTACTATAAGGCCATTCGAGACGATGCGGATCGTATCATGGTCTTCATCTGCCACAATACAGATCTAGGCGACGGTTGGGAACGCGAGGCCGAAGACCCATGGTACTTCGAAGAATTCTCGGTTAAGAAAGCTTACCCTTTAGGGATCAACATCGTTACCTACGCTATGACTCACTGATCTATTTTTCTCGTTAGGACTCCATCACCTTGAGCACCGCCAGTTTACCATTGGAAGAACAAGCATCCATCGTGCGACAGATCCGCGAAGGCAAGGCCCGGATCGACGCGGAGCTGTCGAAAACCATTGTCGGACAAAAAGCGGTGATCGAGCAATTGCTCATTTGCCTTTTCTCCGGTTCGCATTGTTTGATCACGGGCGCTCCGGGGCTTGCCAAAACGTTGCTCGTCCGCAGCGTAGCCCAAGTCTTTCACTTGGAGTTTCGCCGTATCCAATTTACGCCAGACTTGATGCCAGCCGACATCACCGGAACGGAGATACTCGACGAAGTCGACGGCCACCGAACGCTGCAATTCGTCAAAGGCCCGGTTTTCGCAAATGTTATTCTGGCCGACGAAATCAATCGGACACCTCCCAAAACCCAAGCTGCGTTGCTGGAAGCCATGCAAGAGCATCAGGTCACTGCGGCTGGCAAACGATACGCATTGCCGGAACCCTTCTTCGTCTTGGCCACTCAAAACCCAATCGAAATGGAAGGCACCTATCCCCTCCCGGAAGCACAGCTCGATCGCTTCATGTTCAATGTCATGATTGATTACTTGCCATTCCATGATGAACTCAAGGTGGTCTTGGATACGACGAGCAAGAAACCTGAACCTATCGAACCGTTATTCACAGGCGAGGACGTGCTCAGGTTTCATGAAATGATTCGCAAGATGCCGATCGCCGAAGAGGTTGCTGGATATGCCGTTCGTTTGGTTGCAGCCACACGTCCCGGCCGTCCGGAGGCCGCCTCGTTTGTAAACCAATGGGTCAATTGGGGGGCCGGATTGCGAGCTGCCCAGATGCTTGTGCTCGGCGCCAAAGCACGTGCACTGATCAATGGTCAATCGCACGTCTCGATGGAAGACATCCGCGCATTGGTTCATCCCGTACTCAGGCATCGGCTGTTGCTTGGCTACAAAGCCGAAGCCGAAGGCGTTTCGGTGGAAAACTGTATCGATCGATTGCTGGCAGAGGTGCGTTAACCATGTCCGCCCCTAGCATATCCTCGATTTCTAGGCCTGCCGAAGAATGGATCGACATGGCCGCGTTGATGCGGATCAAGGATTTGCAATTGCGAGCCAAGTCGGTCGTGGACGGATTCCATAACGGACTGCACAGAAGCCCACTGCATGGCTTTTCGGTTGAGTTCAGCGAATATCGACCCTTTACCTTGGGGGACGATCCGCGAACAATCGACTGGAAGCTCTTCGCACGCAGTGACCGATATTACATCAAAAAGTTCGAAGACGAAACCAATCGACGTTGTTACTTGGTGGTCGACCAAAGCAAGTCGATGGACTTCAGTTCGCTCCATTACAAAAAAATCGACTACGCGAGAACACTCGCAGCCACCCTTGCTTACTATTTGTCGCTGCAACGTGACGCAGTAGGGCTCTTGACGTTTGAGGCGGACGTCACGGAGTTTTTGACAGCGAGGTTCCGCCCCGGCCAACTCAAGCGCATCCTCACAATTCTCGAAAAGCCCACGCAAGGTGTCATGACCGACCTGCAGCGACCGCTGTCGCATCTGGCTGATATGGTGAGACACCGAAGCCTCATCATGATCATCTCGGATTTTTTGGTTCCAGTGGAATCACTCCGTACTCCGCTTTCCTTTTTGCGAGCCCGCAATCACGAAGTGATGCTGTTGCGAGTCTTGGACCCAGCTGAAATCGATTTGTCGTGGAGCAAATCATCGATGATTTTGGATATGGAATCTGGGCGAGAGATGTATGTGAACCCCAATTCAGTGCGTGATTCCTACAAGAAGAAATTTTCCGAGCACGAGAACGCCTTGGTCGAGCTGTGTGGTCAGCTAGGGATCGGCTGGACATCGCTGGCAACCAACGATTCGGTCGAGCACGCGTTATTCGATTTGCTCTATCGCCAACAAAGCGCTTCATCACGTTCGAGCCGTGCTCGTTCCGGATACGCCAATGTTGCGGCGAGCGGGGGAGGAAAAGCATGAGTTTTCTCGCGCCGCTCTACGGTTTGGCAGCCCTTGCAGTCGCCTTGCCAATCCTGCTTCACTTGGTTCGAAAACGACCCAAGGAGACTCAAGCATTCAGCTCGCTCATGTTCTTGGAGCCGTCCCCCCCTAGACTGACTCGGCATAGCCGCATCGAACAATGGTTACTATTGTTCTTGCGTGTGCTCG
Organism: Pirellula sp.; assembly: GCA_040080875.1. Classification (GTDB taxonomy): domain Bacteria; phylum Planctomycetota; class Planctomycetia; order Pirellulales; family Pirellulaceae; genus JBKCUI01. The sequence goes on along the minus strand of JBEBHM010000127.1, from coordinate 1,063 downwards.
CCATCGCGTTGCTGGCCATTGCGTTCGCAAGACCTTATTGGAACGCCGCTGCCGAGACTGCGAAGAATCCTTCGGGGTTAAGACGTTTGATACTGCTTGATAGCAGCGCTAGCATGCGACGCGAGGGGCTATGGGAACTAGCCAAAGCCCGCGCCGAGAAGATCCTATCGCAATCCAATCCGACCGACATCCTGTCCGTCTATACGTTTGATCGTTCTATTAAGCCGCTGGTGTCCGTCGAAGAATCGGAAGCGACGGCGTCTGGTCAACGACTCCAACTGGCGCTGACCGGCCTGCGATCAGCTTCTCCGACGTGGCACACCACGGACCTCGGCACTGCCCTTGTCAACGCCGCCGATTTGCTTCAAGCAGACACCGACTCGAATTCCGATGCGGCCTCCGAGTCAAGCGAAATTGTCGTCGTGACCGATTTTCAAAACGGTATGCAATTGGACAAGCTCGCAGGCTATTCGTGGCCGACGACGTGCAAGGTTCGCATTGAACGTATCGAGCCAGCTCTGGCTAGCAACGCGAGGGCTTTTATTCTGAACCCGAGTCAAGCAGATGAATCTGCATCGGATCTGAAATCCACGAGCGACCTGCAATCAAAAGACGATCACGGCATTCGAGTTCGCGTCGTCAACCAGTCCAACAGTACTAAAGAACAATTTCTGCTGAGCTGGATCGATGACAACGGCTTGGAGGTTCCCGGTTCTCAAACCAAATGCCAGGTACCTGCAGGAAACTCGCTCGTCGTCCGTATGCCATTGGCTGCCCCAAACGTGGAATCGATCCAACTCGCGGGTGATCAATCCGATTTTGATAACAAGTTCTTTGTTGCCAAGCGCGAGCTAGCAAAACTCACGTTGCCTTGCATTGATGTTTCGTCGCAGAGTCCCGAAGATTCACTGAGCTTCTTTTTAGAGCAACTGCCTCTCAGCGGTCCGACTCGTACGGTTGCGTACGAGCATCGGCTTCCCGGAAGCGACGACGCATGGCCCGAGCCCTCCCAAGCTCCCTTGATCGTAGCGTCGCACCATGCCATTGCCGCCGACCTGTTTGG
>JBEBHM010000793.1:0-3895 GCA_040080875.1 Pirellula sp. | reverse complement strand
GCGTATCGAGCTAGATCAAGCCACTCCATGGCCATCTTTTCCGCGTAGCTTTTTGAACTGAGAAGTCGATCTACCGATTGCTCGTAGGCATCGTCTGAAGGGTCATCGAGAAACCGCTTCAACTCGTCAAGGGTGGGTGGTAGGCCAGTCAAGTCAAGTGAAACACGTCGGAGCAACGTCGAACGATTGGCCCTTAGTGAGGGTTTCAATTGTTCTTGTTCCAATCGTTTGGCGACCAAATGATCGATCGCGTTACTCGTCACATGCTTGTCGTTCAGAGCAGGAATGGCAGGGCTTACTGGGACAGTAAAGGCCCAATGCTTCGAGTAACCTGCTCCTTGCCGAATCCACTCTTGAAGGAGTTTTTTTTGCACATCCGAGAGCGGTTTCTTGCTGCTCGGAGGAGGCATTTGGAAATCGGAGTCGCCAGACAGAATTCGATCGACCAACTTGCTGGATTTCGGATCGTTCGGAACGATCGCCGAGGCTGCGATGGCGATTTCTCGAATATCAAGTCGCAAGTCTGCGGTGCGGCTCTTTTCGTCCGGTCCGTGACACGACCAACAATGCTCAGCAAGAATAGGCCGAATCTGCCTCGAAAAATCGATTGCTCCCTTGGAATCTTCAGCCTGAGTAATGCTGTATCTTTGAAAGCACGCAAGCAGCAGGAGGAATGCAAGCAGTCGGGTTCTAGCTAAGTGATTCATCATCGTGTTTACGCTTTAAAGACGGGTCGAGGACCGCAGTGTGCCTGAAAATCGTTTGCTGGATAAGTGCACTTGCGACCGCAGGTAAAAAACGAGCGTATCTCATTGTACTTCCATTATTCGTTGGCTTCTGTATATCCTTTTGAAGCAACCATTTGTGTTTTCAAAAACGCGCGTTCAGGAACGAGTAGTTCAACGCCAATGTTAACCGTCTCTCGGCGAGCGAGATCGGGGCAATACTGGACGATGCTGTAGTGGCCTTTAGCCGGATTCATGGTTTACGCACTTTCTTTACCAAACAATTCTGTCGCTGTTCGCCAAAACACTTTGAAAGAGTTTGACATACACTTCGTTGGATCAAAAAAGCGGGCGATAGCCTCAGCTCGCCCCACTTTCCCAGCATCTTGGACTAGCTTCTCAAGTTCTTGGTTAGCGTTTCCCAACGTATCAGGATAACGGAACTTTGCGGCATGTTTGTATTTACTGGCCTTCGATTTCGGGTACGCTGCTTCGACGGCGTCAAGCTCACCTAGAAACCAGCTCTCCAACTCGTTACAGACAACTCTCACTGTGAAAGGTCTCCCCGATAGTTTCGCCTTCCTGAGTAGCGCGGTTTTTACAGCCTTACAGTCACTTCCGTCCTGATCGCGGAGTATGACAAAGTGAGGCGTCCCATAATTCCAGCTCTTCATTTTGCTTGCGATGTTCTTTTCGAGATCGCTTTTTCCCTGAAAAGACAACACGATCCAACTGATGCCGTGTGTTGACTGCGGCCAGTACGCTGTGATCAATTTCTCCAGAGTGACTTGCATCGACTTCTCCTCAGTTAGAAACACGATCATCGCTTGTCAATCCTCTGATTGACACCTTTGAACAGACCTTGCTCCCAAAGATACCCGGCAAGGTCGCCAGCCTTAATTTGCTCGGAAATTAACGGGTCATCTGCAATCGCTACGATACGTGAAACCCCTTCCGCTTTGTCGATGTGATAGAGGCTCTCAAGTGGGACTGCATTCAGAAATTGCGGTGAGTGGGTTGATACAAATACCTGTCCACCACGTTGTGCATACTGCAGAAACTCCTCGGCCAATAGCGTCATCAGTTGTGGATAGAGCTGATTCTCTGGTTCTTCAATGCAAAGTACGGGGTGCGGCCTGGGGTCATGCAGCAATAACAAGTACGAAAACATCTTAACCGTCCCATCGGAAACGTTCTTATCGATAAATGGTTCAGAAAATGCTCTGTCTTGGTATCGAACTAATAACCGGCCATCTTCGGTAACCTTTACCTCAATGTCCTCTATCCCAGGAACACGATCTCGCATCTTCTGCTTGACCAACTCGAATTCCTCACGATGTTGCTCAAACATGTAGCGTGCAAAAGCTGGGAGATTCGAACCACTGGCAGACAAATGGATCGCATCCTCATCGTCTTTCACACCTCTGGCGTCGCTGATGTGAAAATCGGAAATGTGCCAATCTTCAAGCAACCCCCTAAATGCCTGTGCTGCTTTGAAACGCTCAAACTGACCAAGTCCTTTAATTGCAAGCGTATCGGCGGTGTTTAGCTTTTGGTGCTCCCTTTCAAGATCCTCGTCCTGCTTCGAGAAGTCTTCTTCGTTGGTAATTGCATAGCCTTCTCCATTCTGAAACTCAAGAAAGTGAAATGGCTTACCGTATCTACCACGCTTGTATCGCAAAACTTCTTTTCGTACGAAAGGGAGCCCCTTTTTATGCGCAATTTCCAACGAGTAGGTAACCAGTCGGTTGTGACCTGCGATTTCCATGCGGAACTGAATCTCTATGTCGATTGACTCTTGCTCGTGCCCGCGGGTGACGACTTCTTTGAACCCGTTTCTTCCACCTTCTGCATTCAGCGCGCTTCGTACATTGTGCTCAAGACAATGCTTTAGGAATGCAAACACTCGAAACAACGTCGTCTTCCCGCTGCCGTTCCTGCCCACAAAGACGCAGAAGGCTGGCAGGTTCTTCAGCTCCACGCTCTGCAATGCCTTGAAATTGCGAACTCGGATCGTTTCTATTCTCATGTAATTCAATCTCCAGCTTGGGAAGGTCGTTGACGATCTACATCGTTTCGAGGCTGATGGTGATGACGCGGAGGAGGAGTTCTGTCGGATTGACGGCGTTGTTCACCGTCTCGGTGGCCCAGAGGTTGGCGTCGTTGGCGATACCGCGTTCGGTAGTCTTCAGAATGAAGTAGTTCATAGATATAATAGAAGCAGTCATCAAAGGAAATATCCTTTTCGCCGCCCCCTTTTATAAGAAGACTGAATGTAAGCGAGGAACTCTCCCGTGCCGAGTATTCTGGCTACCAAGTCGATTCTAGTGTCTTTCTTGCGAATACCGAACTTATCGGGTACTTCACTCAAAGCCCAAACATCGCGGTACAAGTCTGCGTACACCGGTTCGTGACGAAGGTAGGTTCGTATCAGCTCTTCAAAGTAGGTTCCCTTCTCGCGTTCGGTTCGCGAGGCGGACCAATATGTCGAAAGAATCTCTTGCAGTGGAGTTTGCGTCATGCGATTCACAGGGCTCTTACTTACTGGTTCAACTTTGGCTAGTTCTTGACGTTGAAGGGCTTTCCGGCCTTGACCAGAAATCGATCCAAATCGCTTCGCCTGAACGATCGATATCCGTTTGCTGAAATCCGGCACATCGGAATGTCACCATGCGCCGCCTATTTTCGCAGCGTGTTTTGTGCAACACCGAGATACTCGTATGCCGTTGTCGCAAGTAATCGATTATTTTCGTCATTTCCATTGAACTCCTCGGCTCGCGATGCGATCTGACCAAGGTGAGACAGTTTAACAAACCCGTACGGTTGCGATATGCTAGCTGGCTTCATTTCTCTTGCCGATAGATGCCGAGGTGACCACGGCAACCGCTAAGAAGATCCAGATCTACTTACTGACGGGGGAACCGCGTGGGATTCACAACGCCAATTTTTTTCGACGAAGACGGAGCGAAACCGATCGCTTAAATCTGCCAGACCGAGGTTGTCCACATTTTCCGGAGATCTATTGAGACCGTTTATCAGATAGGCGGGTTCGATTAGATTTCAGAAATCGCACTAAAGTTTTTGCGAGCCGAGCTCCATACGAAAGCATGGGGGGGGCCAGGATTCGATGCGAAATACGTTTCCAACTTCACACGGCTTCCGTCTGCAAT
>JBEBHM010000126.1:0-14634 GCA_040080875.1 Pirellula sp. | reverse complement strand
TCCGCGAACCGAAACTCGCGATAATAGTCTGCTCGACTTGCCTCCACCGAGTGCATCGTGCTAGTCATCATCACCAACAAAGCAACCCCGCATGTCAACAGGGCCGCGATCGCACCTCCCTGTCGCCAATGGCTTGCTAGATCAGTCAAGAGCAGCCGATGAATGGCTTTCATGCTCGTACTCGTTCTTCTTTACCACACAAGATCTGCGGCTCGTTTCCTTGAAGTTGGAGTTCGGATTTCGGAAACGCGCCCATCTTTCATGGTTACCACGCGATCGGCCATCTCCGCGATGCTTGCGTTGTGAGTGATAACCACCGTCAAGGTTCCCAAGTCCTGGTTCACGCGCGCGATCGCCTCGAGCACGATGATCCCTGTTTTCACATCGAGCGCACCGGTCGGTTCGTCGCACAGCAGGACGTCAGGCCGTTTGCCAATCGCTCTCGCGATTGCGACGCGTTGTTGTTCACCACCCGACAATTGAGATGGATAGTGCTGCATTCTTTCTCCAAGCCCAACCAGCCGCAACGCTTCGGCGGGGTCCATGGGCGATTTCGCAATGTCGGCGACGAGCGATACGTTTTCGTAGGCCGTCAGTCCAACGATGAGATTATAAAACTGAAAAACAAAGCCGACATGTTCTCGCCGGAAACGCGTCAGCTGTTCTTCGGTGGCTGCGGTCAAATTGTGATCCTGGTACATCACCTCTCCGTCGGTCGGAGTATCTAGCCCACCGAGAATGTTGAGCAACGTCGATTTGCCGCTCCCTGACGGGCCAAGAATGACGATCAGTTCGCCGGGATACAATTCGAGATCAATGCCGCGAAGCGCGTGCACCAACACCTCCCCCATACGATAGGTTTTCGTCACCCCCCGAATCGAAAAGACCGCGTCCTCGTTGATCGTCAAGATTTTTTCCGTGATTTTGGCACCTTACAATCGAGTCGATCTACAATCGATTCGACCATTGAACCGTACACCAACTTCAACGTAAGCCGATCCATTGTACAATGAATCTCGCTAGGTAAGTCTGCGAACTAAGCTTAACGACAATTCATTCACTCCCAATAACGAAGTCCATCGAATGATTCGATTTCTCTCCAATCTGATCCTCGGTTTGCTTTTTCTCCATGCAACGACGGTGCAACTTGATGCCCAGCAGGACGCAAAGTCCTCGCAAGGTCTGCCATCTTCACCGGTGTCAGGTCGTCGGCCCAACATCGTCTATATTCTTGCAGACGATTTTGGTTTCGGAGACCTTCATGCTCTGAATCCCGAGCGAGGCAAGATACCTACACCGAATTTGGATCGACTCGCTTCACAGGGTATGCGATTCACGGATGCACATAGCGGTTCGTCGGTTTGCACTCCGACTCGATATGGTTTGTTGACCGGTCGCTATGCATGGCGATCGCGACTCCAGCGAGGAGTCCTCGATGGCACCGATGATCCGCCACTCATCGCGGCCAAACAGCTCACCGTGGGTTCCTTCTTGAAACAACAAGGCTATGCAACGGCGGCCTTTGGAAAGTGGCATCTGGGGTTCGACTCGGTCCGACCGAAGTCTTCCGACTCGACGGAAGTGAGTTCGAGAAAGGCAAACAAAGAAAAGGCAGGTTCGGGAGGCTTGCCTGTTGGCTCGCGAATCATAGACGGGCCGATCACACGCGGTTTTGATTATTTTTGGGGCTGCTCCAACGCTCGCACCATGTCGGGGCTCATTGAGAACGAAAAGGTTGTTGAAAATATCGAGCCTATCTCGATGTTGCCTCGGTTGGGTCAACAGGTGGTCGGCTACATCAAGGAACAGAGCGTGCTGGCAAAGAACGCAAAGCCTTTTTTCTTGTATGTCCCGCTAACTTCTCCGCACACGCCGATCCTTCCGACGCCCGAGTGGCAAGGCAAAAGCGGTCTCGGAAGCTACGGTGACTTTGTCATGCAGACCGATGCGGTGATCGGCGACATCCTTTCCGCACTCGATCAAGCAGGCGTCTCAGACAACACGCTCGTGATCTTTACCGCAGACAACGGATGTTCGCCCGCTGCGCGTACGCAAGAACTCGAACAACAAGGCCATTTCGCTAGCGGTCCCTACCGCGGTTACAAAGCAGATATCTGGGAAGGAGGCCATCGTGTTCCGTTTCTCGTGCGTTGGCCTGGTGTCACTAAACCTAGCTCGTCCAGTCGTCAGTTGATTTGCCACGTTGATTTGATTGCGACATGTGCTCACATTCTGGGCGTGACACTCCCCGATACCGCCGCTGTCGACAGCGTCAGTTTCCTGCCCGCTCTGAACGGAACCGACCAAGCCCCATTGCGAGAGGCGGTGGTGCATCATTCGATCGATGGGATGTTTGCCATCCGCCAAGGGAAATGGAAACTCGAGTTTTGTTCTGGTTCCGGTGGTTGGGGAAGCCCTAAAGAGGCTGAGGCGCGATCGAGCGGTTTGCCAACAGTCCAGCTCTATGATTTGGACTCCGACATTACTGAATCGAAAAATCTTGGGTCAGAGAATCCAAACGTTGTCGATCATTTAACTCAGCTTCTCAACAAGTACATTGCGGACGGACGAAGTACTGCCGGTCCAAAACAATCCAATGACGTCGACGTCCAAGCGTTTAAGACAGGCAAACGAAAATAACTTCCCGCCGTGCCGAATTCGGCGAACCGAACCAGTTCCGAGTTGGCATCGAAACATTTTTGTCCGCAGCTCGCCCGGAAACACGACGAAAGAGTGGACTAAGGTGATTTGATCGTGAAACCTAGCTAATCAACCACTTTGAGTTCTCACGCCGCATTCGCATCGTTACCGCATAGACTCAACTTTGCATCTTTCGTAGGCGATCCAGTTCGGCTTGCAATTGTACGACCTTGGCTTCCGCTTCGACTCGTGCTTGACGCTCCATCTCCTTGGCTTGACGCTCCATCTCCTTGGCCTGACGTTCCATCTCCTTGGCTTGACATTCGAACTCTTCGCCGGTCAAGACACTTTTGCCAGTGAGCGAGTCGGTTAACTTCAGGATTGTCTCGTGAGCGGAAATATCCACGTTTAATATCGATGAGTGAAAATGTTCATGGTCTTTCTCCATGGGGACCAACTCGATTCCCGATAGCCGAAAGCCTTGAAGTCGAGGCACGAGATGTTCACCGGTTGGGTCAAACAAGAACATTTCTTGGACTCCGATCTCTTCGTAGGTTCGCGGTTTGAAATACTTGTCCTCGCGGGCCGTAGATCGCGAAGTGATTTCGAACACCACGTCGGGGACTCGATTCTCTTCCCATGTCTTGAACGTTCGACGATCCTTGGGATCGCAATCGAAAACAACGAAGACATCGGGTACGATAAACCGACGAGGTTCACCTTCGACGAAATAGACGAGCAAATCACTGCCAACATAAACTCGCTCGCCGCGATACCGAAGCCGCAACATGTCTCGCAGTCGAATGATCGCAGCTATATGCCAATCGGTCTCGCCCATAGGTTTCCCGTCGCTTTCCGGATACTCGATATCTACATTTGGTTGTACGGCGGACATGAAATGCCTAACAGCAATCGAGACTGAATGCGCAAAAGTTTTACGCGAGAAAAACCATCCGTGGGTTCGGTACCATTCTACTGGATTCGCTCCCAAAAACCAATCAGCTCAATTAAGCCAGTATCTGTGTTTTTTGCTGCACGCTTTGGTATCATGACGATCGTAATTCAAAGGGCGTGATTAGCGGACGATCAATCCGTGCAATCAACGACTCTCCCAACTTGCCTAGCGACTTTCCTCCCAATTTCATGAGCTTTCTCGACCATGATCCAGCCTTCCCTACGATTTCTCAAGTGCGGACTATTGCTCGTCGGTACTTGCATGCTTGCAAACTTCGTCGCGGCTGCAGAGCCGAAGCCCAACGTCATCGTCTTTCTCACCGATGATCAAGGCTGGGGCGATTTGGGATGTTACGGGCATCCTCGAATTCAGTCCCCGAACGTGGACCGCGGTCCCTACCGTGGTTACAAAGCAGATATCTGGGAGGGAGGTCATCGTGTTCCGTTTCTCGTGCGTTGGCCTAGCATAATCAAACCAAACTCGTCGAGCAGTCAGTTGATTTGCCACGTCGATTTGATTGCGACCTGCGCCGATATCCTGAGCGTGAGACTCCCGGGTACAGCCGCTGTTGACAGTGTCAGTTTCTTGCCTGCTCTTCATGGAACCGACCAAGCCCCTTTGCGAGAGGCGGTAGTGCATCATTCGATCGATGGAATGTTTGCCATCCGCCAAGGGAAATGGAAACTCGAGTTTTGTGCGGGGTCCGGCGGTTGGGGCAGCCCCAAAGAAGTGGAGGCGAGGTCGAGTGGCTTGCCGGCTGTCCAGCTCTATGATTTGGACTCCGATATGACCGAATCGAAAAACATCGAGTCAGACAATCCAAACGTCGTGGAACAATTGACGCAGCTTCTCAACAAGTACATTGCGGACGGCCGAAGTACCCCAGGCCCAAAACAATCCAATGACGTAGACGTCGAAGCATTCAAAACAGGCAAACGTAAGTAGTCCGTTAATCTCCAAATTCTCCGTAAACTCCATGAGCGTCCTCGACCATGAACCAGCATTCCTTACGTTTACTCAAGTTCGGACTTCTGCTTGTCGGCTCTTGCTTGATTGCAAACTCAGTCGCTGCTGCTGAGCCGAAGCCCAACGTCATTGTTTTTCTAACCGATGATCAAGGATGGGGCGATTTGGGATGTTATGGTCACCCTCGAATTCAGTCACCCAACGTTGACCGATTTGCGAGCGAAGGAATGCGGCTAACTCAATGCTATTCCGCATGTTCTGTATGTTCTCCCTCACGGTCCGCCATACTGACCGGGCGAACCCCCTACCGAAATGGCGTCTGGCGATGGATCCCTGAGGGAAGCCAATATCACCTGCGCACTAGCGAGATTGCGCTTCCGTCGATCTTAAAGAACAACGGCTATGATACTTGTCATGTTGGCAAATGGCATCTCAACGGCCTGTTCAATTCCAAAGAACATCCACAGCCAAACGATCACGGCTACGATCATTGGTTAGCAACGCAAAACAACGCGGCTCCTAATCACATGAACCCGACCAATTTTGTTCGAAACGGACAATCTGTCGGCAAGCTTGAAGGTCCGAGTAGCCATGTTTGCGTCGAAGAAGCGATTCGTTGGCTCAAAGATCGCAATGACAAAACGAAACCGTTCTTTCTCTCCGTGTGGACACACGAACCCCATCTTCCCATCGAAACGGCGGATGAGTATTTGAAACTTTACAGCGACATTCCAGATCCCGATCAGCGTCAGCATCACGGAAACGTAACCCAGGTCGATGCGGCTTTCGGAAAGCTCATGTCAGCCGTGGATACGATGGGATATCGGGAAAACACATTTGTCATGTATACGGCCGACAATGGCCCTGAGGGTGATGGACTCAAAGGTCGCACTCGCGGATCGACAGGAGGATTGCGAGGACGGAAGAGGCATTCCCATGAAGGAGGTATTCGGGTGCCCGGTATTGTGCGATGGCCTGGAATGGTCAAGGCCGGTACCACGAGCGATGTGCCAGTGATCGGTACGGATATCTTCGCAACCGTTTGTGAAATCACTCGGTCCGCAATGCCCAAAGATCGCGTCATCGATTCTGCTAGCCTAGTTCCTCTTTTTCGTAACGCCCCCTTGGCGCGGACGCAACCTCTTTATTGGCGCAACCATTTGGCACCAGAAAAATATCGAGTCGCAATGCGCGATGGGGATTGGAAGATCGTAGGTGCAGAAGACCTGAGCTCGTTCGAACTCTACAACTTAAAGGAAGATTGGCGGGAATCGAGCGATCTTGCTTCCAAGTATCCAGCTAAATTCGATGAACTCAAAGCCCGACTGATCGCGCATGACACCGCAGTCTTGAAAGATGGCCCGGACTGGTGGAAAGACGAAGCACCCGCCAATGCAAAACCAAGGGCCAACCGAAATGCGAATGCGAATGCGAATACAAAACCTATTTCAACGCCGACAGGCAAAGCAGGAACTCCCAAGTTAGACATTCCGGGTTCGATCGCTGAAGTCTACAAGACAGCTTCCGACTACGATTTGTATCTCTATCTATTCTTGCCCGAAGGACACGATCCGAACAAGGACAAGCGACCTGCTGCTTTATTTTTTTTCGGAGGCGGATGGACCGGCGGGACTCCAACACAGTTCCAACAGCATGCAAAGTACTTGGCAAGCCGTGGCATGGTCGCAGCCGTTGCGGACTATCGGGTCAAGGGTCGTCAGAAGACTTCTCCGAAAGAGTGTGTCGCGGACGGCAAGTCGGCTATTCGGTATCTGAGAACCCACGCCTCTCGACTCGGTATTGACCCGAGCCGTATTGCAGCCGGTGGCGGCTCCGCAGGTGGACACGTCGCTGCGGCCACCGGAACTCTTCCCGGATTAGACGATCCTGCCGATGATCGAACGATCTCGTCTCGCTCCAATGCATTGCTCTTGTTCAACCCAGTATACGACAATGGTCCAGAAGGTGGCTGGAACCACGCGCTGGTTCAATCCTACTGGAAAGACATTTCGCCTGCGGACAACATCGACGCAAAATGCCCGCCAGCCTTGGTATTCCTCGGCGAGAAAGACGCACTGATTCCCGTCTCGACCGCGAAACGCTTTCAACAGAGGATGCGAGACGTCGGTATTGTTTCCGAATTGGAACTTTACCCAGGACAACCGCATGGCTTCTTTAATGAGAGCAAGGGAGGAAGCGAGATCTTCCGTGACACGATTCGCAAGATGGATCGATTTCTGGTGAGACTCGGCTATCTGACTGGAGCACCGAACGAGGCGCAAATCAATGCCGCCTCCAATGCTGTGGTGACCAGCAAGACCAAGAAGCTATTGGTTGTGACCATTACGGAAGGATTTAGGCATGGACCTGCTATTGATGCCGCCGAAAAGGTGCTGCCTGAACTGTCGGCCAAGAGCAATGGCGAGTTCGCTTTTGAGTTCCTGAACGAACCTGGCCCACGCCCGAATGCTGGCCCCGCGCCGCGACGAACAGCCAACATGACCGACGAGCAATGGGCCGACAAGCAGGCAGCTTATGCGAGCAGCACAGCCAAAGCCAAGGCGGAATTGCCGGTCTGGCAAGCCACAATCAAGCAACTTTTTTCCGAGAAGTTTAGCGCGACTGAGTTGAGCAAATTCGACGGCGTGATCTTTTGCAACACAACCGGAGAACTGCCTTTGCCCGACGGTGGAGCCTTTGTCAATTGGATCAGCAGCGGGAAAGCGTTCATCGGAATGCATGCTGCGACCGACACACTCAAAGCCATGCCTCCCTACTTTGAGATGATCAACGGCAGTTTCGCAGGCCATCCATGGGGTGCAGGTGGAACGTATAGCTTCGTAAATCACGAACCCACTCATCCTGTTGTTTCCATGTTCGGGCCGGAGTTTCAATGGAAAGACGAGATATACCAATATGACCATTTCAATCCCGCATCGGTACACGTGTTGATCAGCCTCGACATGGCAAAATCAAAACCACAAGTTCCCTACCATGTACCAGTTTCTTGGGTTCGAAATGTTGGAACAGGACGATTGTTTTACACGAGCCTGGGGCACAATCCCGAGACATGGGAAAGCGAGATTTATCAGCAGCATATCGTTGCAGGCATCCGGTGGGCGCTGAAGATGGCAGAGGCGCCTGCGACTCCCAACCCTGATGTGTCGTCGGAGCAGGCGCTGCGATCTTTTGCGATTGCAGCAGGTGCATCGCTCAGCAAAGATGTAGAGGACTTAACGCGCAAGGCGATTGCAAAAGCGAAGAAGAACCCCGAGTGGGCAACTAAAATTGCAGCGCAAGCCGATACCTATCGCAAGTTGCCCAACGCGAGCGCCGACAACGCTGATTCCAAAGACGCAGAAGCCAACAAGTTGAAGCTGCTTCAAAGGCTGGTCGACGATATCGAAAAGTAGACGGTTCAAAGTTTTTTCTTGACTTCGGCGACCGCCTCACACAACTCCTTAACCGACTTGCGGAGCACGTCGATCTTGGGGCGTTTCGAGGCCAATGTGCTGACCTCGGTCAGCTTCTTCGTGAGTTTGTCGACGTCCGGTTCGAGAGGTGTCCCCGCAACCGATTTTTGAAACGATATCATGAGGGGGCCAAGCCTATCTTCGCCAAGGTCACCCGAATAGTATTTGCTTGAAACATTGACGTCGATATCCTGAATTGCCCCTTCGATCTGTTCGAAAAGAACATTCTTGGAGCTTGGATCCTTGGTTGTGCTGCAACCAAGAAACATCGCTTCGCCGGCGAGTAGTCCGACGAACAGACAGAGAGGTAAACGCAGGACGGCCATATTTGGGACTCCTCGACTAACACCAACATAGTGGACTGAATTAACACTCGCATTTCTTTGCCGTTCGAACTATCAATACTCGCCCAACACTTCTCCACCTGCACGAGTGCCGAGCGAACGCCAAGTCACCAAGTCAATTCCATCGCTCACCGATCGAACGGCCCCGTCAGCCAATACCATATTGACTAGGCCGGTGTGATAGCTTCGAGCCGTTATCACGGCGCCTTCGTTGTTACCATCAACCGCAGAAACGTTGGTGCTGCAGTCAAAAATCTTGGAGTTGGGAGTAAACAAATGGTTATAAATCGTTCGGTTCTGGGTTCCGTAGGTCCAGGCACCGGCGCCAATTCCCATATCGCTTGTATGGTTGCCCGTATTCGCGGTTGAGGTGCAAGAGGTCAACAACGTGGCTGTTGTTTGGTTCACATCCTGGGGAATCGTGCGGCGGAAGTCCCCCGGTCCAATGATGGCGCTGTCATTATCTCCTAGGACTCGCTCGCTAAAGGCGGCTGTATTCGACAATCCGTCGGTAATATCTCTTGCACCGCGCGGACCTTCGCCAAACATACCCGCCGATGCGCCATTGACTTCGCGGCCGCAATTGGTACTCCAGGGTTCCACATTGGCATTGGAGTCGGCCCAAGCTGCCGATACACAAAAAGTTACACCGAAGTTGTATCGATAACTGTTAGCCGGAACCACGCCTGGGTCCTTGCCCTCGGATGGGCAAATGAATAATGGAAACCGGTAGTTGACAACCGTTCGGTTTTGAGGGCAATTGGGCGCCCCGAGGGGTGGCTCTCGATAACGTGAATTGGCAAAATCAAACTGAGCGAATGCTGCGCCCATTTCCATGTGTGGCATAATGTGAGTCTGCACCGAGATCGCTCCCGTCCAGCACGGACTGGTTGGACTGCCAGCAAAGTTACCGAAGTAGGGTGACTGTCGACCTGGCGGAAATTTGTTGAACGTGCTGTGATAGTTGTGAATTCCCAAACCTATCTGCTTGAGGTGGTTGGTGCACTGCATGCGCCGGGCCGCTTCGCGAGCCGCTTGTACGGCGGGCAACAGTAGCCCAACCAATACGCCGATGATGGCAATCACCACCAGCAACTCCACCAATGTAAAACCCCGAACTCGTGTGTACATTTCCGATTCTCCGAAGAAAAAAAACCGAGAAACCAATACAGAATGAATGGACGCTTTGGGCATGATTTACGATCCCTACGTAGGATTGTAAAATATTTGGTAATGCGAAAACATCAGGGCGGGAGGGTTTTTTCATGAATTCGCGTGTTGGCAAAATCCGCCCGTTTTGATTGATTGAACAAGCCTTTTAATGGGAGTGATCGGCGATGTCGACCAAATTTGATTCTGTCGGTTTCCGAAACTTTGTGTTTTCGATCTTGCTAGCAGTCGTTTCAATTGGCTGCCAACGCGCCAGAAACGATGGAATGTCGGGTGCCGTCAATCGCCCTGAGGATGTGATGAAGGGAATTGCCACAGTGCAAGCTCCTGAAACTCCGGAGTCGTTGGCAGAAAAGAAAGCCAAGCTGGAGTCGAATTTATCGCAAGCCATCGAATCTGCTTCGAAAGGCAACGTGGACCAAGCGATTGCATTGCTGGAAGAATCGGTGACGCTGGACTCAAAACACCGTGAAGTGCTTCTTCGATTGGTGGAACTCTTGCGACAAAGGAGTCGAGAAGTGGTAACACAAGATCCTGCAAGGTCCTACCGTTTGATGGTGCAGGCTGGTTTCTATTTGCAAGCGCTCAAGGCCGCCCACGCCACATTTTCGAAAGAAGAAAAGGAACTCTTCGCCAGCGTGCTGTTCGACGAAGCGTGTGCGCATGCGAGATCCAAGAGACGCGAAGAGTTTTCCGGAGCGTTCAATGCAGCCATCGAAGAGGGTTTCGCGGATGTCGAGCGGCTCATGAATGAGCCTGATCTAGCCGAATTCCGAGAAGTTCCAGAAATGAAACAGTTAATCGACAAAGCCATCCAAGACATCCGTTCTCGGAAGTAAGTGGCCACTATTTCCGACGAAAGACGATCGTATTTCCGAACTGTTCTTGAATCATGCCTTTGGGTAGTTGCGACAAACTTTCGGCTGCTCCTAGAATCAGCATCCCACCTGGAGCGAGCGAATGGACTAATTGTTCGGTAACTTGATTCCGAGTGGGTTCGTCGAAATAGATAAGGATATTGCGGCAAAAGATCAAGTCTAAGCCGCTAAGTTCCATGAACGATTTAGCGAGATTCAATCGACGAAATTCCACCAACCGTCCTATTTCATTCGCCACTACGAATTTTCCGCTTTGGGATACGAAATACTTTAGTTTCTGGTCGTTCGAAATGCCCCGATCCAACTCTCGTTCATGGTAGGCACCATCTTTTGCGATTCGAAGCGCCGTCGCGGAGATATCGGTCGCGAGGATGGAGAAGTTGTCAGTGGTAATTTGGCAACCATTGAAAACGCCATTGCAAGCGGAAACAAAGTCGCTTACGCCGATTGCCAAACTATAGGCCTCCTGACCAGTCGAGGCGGCCGCAGACCAGATTCGGAGTTTTCCAAACGGAAGCCCAGATGCGGATTGCCGCGTATTGCGTCTGGCTATCAAATTCGGCAGGAGTGATCGTCTAAACTCGTCAAAGGGGTAGCCATCCCGGTTGAAAGAAGTTTCGTTGGTGGTTATCGCCTCGATGACTTCGTCCTGGAGTGCCATGTTGGCCGATGCGGCAAGTCGGTTTGCAAGCTCTTGATAGCTACTAATGCGAAATCTCTCGATGACTGGTTCTAGCCGAGTGTGAACCAAGTACATCTTGTCATCGCCGAGCCATACTCCACAAAGTCCTTTGATAATCTGTCGAATCTCATTGAATTCCCTTTCGGAAAGATTCATTTCGGTATCGCACCTTGTATAAGTGACAAAAATGCGGGCGCAATTTTCTCCAATGGTAACACGAAATCCACCGCTCCGGTTTCGATTGCGGCTCTTGGCATCCCCCAAATAACACTTGATGCTTGGTCTTGGGCCAAGACGACTCCGCCGGCGCGCTTGACGACTCGCACTCCGCTGGCTCCGTCGTTAAGCATTCCAGTCATTATGGCAGCAATGAGGGATGGGCCGTAGACCGCTGCGGCAGATCTCAGAAACACGTCAACCGAAGGGCGAGAATGATTCTCTGCGGGGGCATTGCTCAAACCAATCGAAATCTGACCGGCCAGATGGCGCAGGATCATGTGGCTACCACTTTGAGCCATGTAAATGCCGCCGGACATTACCACCGTTCCTTGTTGAGCCTCGACGATGGGATAACCTACTTTTTTGCTCAAGCTCTCGGACAAGTATCGGCTCATGCCATGTTGAATGTGTTGGATAATGAAGATCGGCACAACCGTTTTGCCTGCGAGGTCAGGCAATAGCTTTGCCAACGTTTCGGGACCGCCAGTAGAGATCCCGATTGCGATCGCTCGGTAGCTGCCTGCATGTATTGATGGGCGGGGTGGAGTTGTCAAGCGAGTGGCTGTCTCTCGAATGCCCAAGCTTTTTTGACGATAGATGGCAAGCTTTTCGAGCATCGTTTTTTGCAAAACGGCAAGATTTTCTGCTTCGGTGCCTCCGCTCGGTTTGAGAACGAAATCGATGGCACCTAACTGAAGTCCTTCCACTGTACAACGTGCGCCTTGTGTAGTAAGCGAGCTAACCAGTAGCGTTTCCGTTTGCGAATTTGTCGGACGTTTTCGATTTAGTTCTCGAATCGCGCGCAAGGTCTCGATGCCGTTCTTGCCCGGCATTTCGATGTCCAAAGTCGCTAGGTCGACTCGGTTTGACTGAATAAACTCGAGAGCCTTGTCACCGTTAAAAACAGATCCAACGACGACCACATCAGGGATGCCGGCCAATACCGATTCAAGAACGCCACGAAAGATCCTTGAGTCATCGACAATCAATATCCGAATAGGGTCATGTACCATTGCTCGGCAACTTGAATCGGGATGCGAGTCGGTTGAGTTCTAGGGACAACTCTGCTAGAGATTCCGAAGCGGTTGTTACAGACTCTGACGAGTGATTGGTTTGTTGCGCCGCTTTGTTTACTTGTACTATGCTATCCGAAATTCCGCTGGCGGCCTTGGCAGCTTCGCCTACATTTCGGGAAACATCGGTGGATCCTCGGGTCGCTTCCGCAATGCTTCGAGACATGTCGTTGGCGGTGGCCGCGACCTCCGCGATGGAACGAGCGATTTGTCCTACGCCCGAATTTGCTTGCGAAATGTTTTGAGCGATCGTTTGAGCTGCCCGATTTTGCTCTTCAACAGAACTAGAAATCCTATCGGCGGACGAATTGATCGCTTTGATAATCGCAGCGATGTCTTGAATCACCCCAACGGCTTGTCGTGTTCCGAGTTGGACGCCCTCGATCTTGGTGGCAATGTCCTCTGCCGCTTTTGCGCTTTGATTTGCTAACTGCTTGATCTCGTGCGCGACGACGGCAAAGCCCTTACCCGCTTCGCCTGCTGACGTGGCTTCGATGGTCGCATTGAGGGCAAGCAAATTTGTTTGCAACGCAATCATTTTGATGGTTTCAGTAACTTTGCTGATTTCGGAACTCGAATGATCTAGATCGCGCATGGTGGCTGTGGCGGTATTTGCCATTTGGCTGGCGTTGTTTGCAATGGAGGCCCCCTCGCGAACATTGCCGAGGACTTGATCAAAGGAGACCGAAATGTCTCGAATTGCCGTGGTGACCGCAGCTACGTTGCTTGAGGTCTGTTCCGCTGCCGATGAGATCGATCCGACAGACACACTCATCTCTTCGGTTGCGGACGAGATGGAGGCAAAATTCATGCTGATTTCTTCAGCCGCTGAACTAATGGTGTTGATGTTGGCTGATAGCTCTTCGGCGGCGGAGGATACAGAACTTGCGCGGGTGGTGGTCTGTTCACTTTGTTCGACAAGTGATCCAGCAACTCGGCTTAGACCCTTAGAGGAACCAGCTAAGTCCGAGGCGGTTTTTTGAATTTGGCCCACAATGCCGGTCAAGGCATCTGCAAGTGAGTCGGTCGCAGATGATAACTCTCCAACTTCGTCCGTTTGGTTCAAACTAATGCGTGAGGAGAGATTTCCCTTGGCCATCTCCTGCGCCATCTTCATGACTCTCGAGACGGGGCCGGTGATGGAATGCGAGAGAAAAAAGGAAGCGACACATCCCAGGGCTAATCCAGCAATGGAAGTAACAAGAATCGTGTACGTACCTGTTAAATAAACGCTCTCGCCACTTTCAACGGACTTTCGAGCACTTTCGCGTGCATCGGTCGCAATCTCATCCAAAACTTTCAAGACATTGTCGGTGGCGTCCTTTGCCTCCGTCAGCGATATTTTTGTCGATCGTTCGTTGGAATCCACTGTCGAAAGCCCAAGGAACTCATCGATATCCGGCCGAAGCAATGCGACAATATTCCTAAGCTCCACTTCTAACGTTTTCGATTCATCGCGAAAATTGTTGGCAAAATTGATGAATGCGTCCACCTTGGTACGTGTGGCTTTGTCTACCGTATCGAAGCCAGTATCGGCGGAGGGGGTATTCACGTGCACGAGCAGCGCGCCAAACAATTGCTGTCCAACACGAAGCAATTCGATGCGACTCGAACCTGAGCGAGCACCTTCCGATTTTTCCGATTGTTCAATCAAATCGGTGATGCGCTCTAAAGACGACATGATTTTTTTGGTCAAGATGGTGTTGGCTTTGACCGTTGAATTCATTTTGGCGTAATTCAAGCAATTGGTATTAAGGGTCACAAGCCCCTCCACGTTCCTTCGGAGAACCGAGATCTTGCCAAGGAACTCCGTACCTGCACTGTCTCGTTCAAAGCGATTCAATTCGTTTAACAACTCGGTCGAAGCAGCTTCACTTCGATCCGCAAACAATTTTGATTCTTCGTCAGAATTGGTCATGACCGCGTTTTTTTGATTTCGGATCATGACAAATAGGTGGGAACGGATTTCCGCCGCGTGAAGCAGTCTCGCAAAAATACGCGTAGCAATTTCATTGGTGTTTCCCTTGAGCAAGCTGAGTCTGGTCCACCCAACCCAACCGGTTAGCAGAAGGAATCCTGAAAGAATCAACGATAGAAGGATTAGCTTGTGGCTTAGCTTGAGGTTTCTCATGATGAAGATCGGGTATGTGGACTAAATGTGCATTGAATGTAGTTGTTTTTCGACGAACGGAAGCAGGTTTCGAGGGTCGATGACCACCAATAGTTGATGGGGC
>JBEBHM010000125.1:0-14635 GCA_040080875.1 Pirellula sp. | reverse complement strand
GGCATTTGGATTGAGAAAGGGATGGGCCTGGTCATCCCTGGGTTCATTCCCTCGACTCTGCACGAAATCGTGGAGTACTCTCCCAGCCTCACCGAGTGGAAAATCACGGCTGGAATCTGGGCGTTTGGAATTCTCGTGATCACGATTTTGGTCAAAGTGATCGACGCAGTCCATTCAGGCCAACTTCATGAGTAAGAAGATTGTCCCAATCGTATGTGAGCTTCCGCTAATTCCCAATTCCCAATTCCCAATCCCTAATCCCTAATCCCTAATCCCTAATCCCTAATCCCTAATTCCTAATCGCTCATCCCCTTGAGATGTGCGTCTACGCACTCGGGCATGTGTTTTAAGTGATAGCCTCCCTCGAGCAAAGAAATCAGCTTGCCACCGCAGTGCTGGCGAGCCAACTTGGCGATCCATTCACCGGCTTGCTGGTAGTGCTCCGCCTCGAGAGTCAAGCCTCCTACGGGGTCGGCGACGTGAGCATCGAACCCTGCGCTCAACAAGATGAGTTCGGGCTTGATTTGTTCTGCAAGCTTTTCGGTTGCACTGTAAAGTCGCTTCAGAAAATCGGCAGGTTTGGTTGAGAAGGGTACTGGAAGATTGACCTTCGTTCCCAAACCCTTTCCGCCGCCCGTTTCATCCGCTCGTCCGGTCCCTGGATAAAACGGCGAGCGATGGATCGACACAAATCCAACGGTCGGGTCCTCCCAAAAGGAATCTTGGGTGCCGTTCCCGTGGTGAACATCCCAATCTACGATCAAGACTTTGTTCAGACCGATCGATCGTGCGTGAAGTGCACCGATGGCGACGTTGTTAAGCAAACAAAACCCCATGGGTGCAGTCGGCAACGCGTGATGTCCAGGCGGCCTGATTGCACAGAACGCACTGGGGGTGGGACCATTGACGACGCGGTCGATCGCATCGCAGACCGCGCCTGCGGCCTGTGTGGCGGCTTGCCAAGATCCCATCGAAACGACCGTGTCTGCCTCGACTCTCCCCGCATCGCTCTCGCACCATGCTCGTAGCTCCTTGACATAGGACTCCGAATGGTTGCGAACACACTGCTCCATCGTCGCTGCGTTCCAAGTTGGCTGGGTACAACGATCCAGCCAACCATTTTCTTTCAGCATCGCATTGACTCGCACGATCCTCGCCACCGATTCCGGATGGTTCTTGGTGTCGTGCAAAGCAAAGTCAGTACTATGATACAAAAGCATCAGCGTTTCCTTTGCTTGACCTAAGGATCATCTGGCAACTCGATTCGAATCCCGCAGGTTTAAGCTAGGGGATTCCGATTGCTACCTTTCGCAGTTTTGCGGAGCAAAACTGCCACTCAATTCATCCCTTTGCGAATTCGCATGGAGTAGAATGATCGCCAAAAGAAAATACCGGCAATGGCGCAAAATGCGGTCGCCAGGATCATACAAAGTTCTGACCCCTGTTGTGCCCTCAGCATGACCGCCAGGTCCACCGCCAGCAATCCAAACAAAGTCGTGAACTTGATGATTGGATTGAGAGCCACGCTCGACGTGTCCTTGAATGGATCGCCCACCGTGTCGCCTATCACCGTGGCGGCATGAAGCGGTGTTCCCTTTTGCTTGAGTTCTACCTCGACAATTTTCTTGGCATTGTCCCAAGCGCCACCGGCATTTGCCATAAAGATGGCTTGGTACAAACCAAAGATCGCGATCGAGAACAAATATCCGACGAAGAAGAAAGGCTCGATGAACGCAAAGCCAAGCGTGATGAAGAACACTGCTAAGAAGATGTTGATCATCCCCATCTGTGCATACTTGGTGCAGATCTCGACAACTTTCTTGCTGTCTTCGGTCGAGGCTTTGGTGGAACCGTCCAATTTGATGTTCACTTTGATGAACTCGACGGCTCGATAAGCCCCAGTGGTCACGGCTTGCATCGACGCACCCGTAAACCAATAGATGACCGAACCACCCGTGATGAGCCCAAGTACAAACGGGGCGTGAAGCAACGAGAGCTTCTCTTGTCCCTCGGTTAATCCATGAGTGAGTCCCATGATGATCGAAAAAATCATCGTGGTTGCACCCACCACCGCCGTACCGATGAGAACCGGTTTGGCGGTCGCCTTGAAGGTGTTTCCCGCACCGTCGTTCTCTTCCAACAAATGCTTCGCAGTTTCGAAATTCGCATCCAACTGAAATTCCGTCTTTAGGATCGAATGAATGTTAGGCACTTGCTCGATGAGAGACAGCTCGAACACACTTTGGGCATTGTCCGTCACAGGTCCATACGAATCGACGGCGATCGTAACCGGTCCCATTCCCAAAAATCCAAACGCGACCAACCCGAACGCAAACACCGCTTCGGCCACCATCAACTGCCCAAGCCCTTGCAGCGAGATCAAGTAAGAAATCGCCATCAGAATCACAATTCCAAGACCTAGCCATAAGCAGGAAAAATTGCCCGCGACCAAACCCGACAAAATATTGAGCGATGCTCCACCCTCTCGGCTCGAAGTCACAATTTCTTTGACGTGGGCTGACGAAGTCGATGTAAACACCTTGACCAATTCAGGAATCACGGCTCCAGCCAACGTTCCGCATGAAATGATCGTCGACAATTGCCACCAAAGTTGGTTGTTTCCACCCAAGGTTGGAATGATGAAGAAAGATACGACGTACGTCAAAACGATCGAAACAATACTGGTGAGCCACACCAGTCGAGTCAATGGCATTTCAAAGTCCATCTTGGGAGCTGTCTCGAACTGGGATTTGGTCCACAACTCGTTAATGGTGTAGGAACCAAATGAAGCCACGATCATCATCACTCGCATAATGAACAACCAGACCAACAACTGGACCTGAATCGTCTCAAATTCTGCACCTGCCGATTTTTCATTGACGGCCAACAAGATAAACGTAATCAACGCAACGCCAGTCACGCCGTAAGTCTCAAAACCGTCCGCGCTTGGGCCAACCGAGTCGCCTGCATTGTCACCCGTACAGTCAGCAATCACACCCGGATTACGAGCGTCATCTTCCTTGATGTTGAATTCGATTTTCATCAAGTCGGAACCAATGTCCGCGATCTTGGTAAAGATACCGCCAGCGATTCGAAGTGCTGCCGCACCGAGACTTTCACCGATAGCAAACCCAATAAAACAGGCTCCTGCGTACTCGGGTGGAATGAACAACAAAATGCAAAGCATGATCAAGAGTTCGACGCTAATG
This sequence comes from Pirellula sp., assembly GCA_040080875.1. GTDB lineage: Bacteria > Planctomycetota > Planctomycetia > Pirellulales > Pirellulaceae > JBKCUI01. The sequence goes on along the minus strand of JBEBHM010000125.1, from coordinate 11,426 downwards.
AGCATCATACCGATACTCATCCCAGCTTTGATCGGAATCGCATAGACCGGATAAGGCAAACCCTTGAGGCTGGCAAACGCCGTGCGCGAATTCGCGTAGGTGTTCACCCGAATTCCGAACCAAGCAACGATATAGCTCCCGAGAATTCCGACGATGCTAAAGCCAACAATGATAGCCACCACTCCAGCCGACTTGCCCGACAACCAACCAAAATAGATCACTATCACGACCGCAATGCTAATCCATAGGACCGCTAGGAATTTGCCTTGCGTGATCAAGTACGTCTTGCAAGTCTCATAGATGAGTTCGGAGACCTCTCGCATCGAGGAATGGACCGGCATATTCTTTAGTTCTTGGGTTATCCGCAATCCAAAAAACAAACCTGCCGCACTCACCACCAAGCCGATGTAGAGCAAATAGGTTCCCGGGATGCCCATGAAGGTAGTGATACCTAAGTTCGGAAGCACTAGGTTCGCTTCCCCCCCCGGCGAGTGAGTTGGTGCCTCTTGAGCATAAACTTGATTAATCGAAAGCAGTCCAAATAACAGGGCTGCGAAAATCGGCATTATCCACATCCGAACAATACTGCGGTTCATCCAGTGAGATCCTTTTTCCTGCGAGGAATCGAATTGGTTAGTGTGCTAAAAGTAACAAGTTAATCACATACAGGCAACTACGCCAGAAAGGCTGCGGTGCCTTTAACGCTTTTCTAAAGGATTCAAGGGAGCCGAAACGTCCATTCTGTCGCACCCCCTCGACATGCGGGCTCTTTGCGCTATCCGCCTCCTGAATTCAAAGTCTCGTAGGCTCCCGCAGCGCGAGCGAGGGACATTCCGATTCCCTTGCTTGCGCTGCGGGCTTGTATTGTCGGTTGTGTTGAACTGGTATATTTCAATGGGTGCGTCGTCCCACCCTATTTTTTTGGGTAGTGGATCTTGTTAAAGATCCTGCAGCATCGGGATCTTTAACAAACAAGATCCACTACGCCCAGCCCCACTCTCGAATTGCTCGGCACTAACAACTATGAAGGTCAGAACAGTTACGTTTTCAACCTGGTTGCTTGCTTGTTGCCTTGCCCCATCCACCACCCTGATGGCGCGAGATGTCGGGGACGACGAAATTCCTAGGGATACAGCCATCGCTCAGCTCCAGGATCTCATCGACACCCTTTGTGACAATCATGCCAACCGCTTAAAACGGGCTATTGTCGTTCGGCATGTCGTCAACGCGATCATCGCTGACTCCTCGGTTGTGAATCACGATTCGGATTCCATTCCGCAGGCACATCCTGACGACTTCGATGATCTAAAGCAGGCGCTACGAAGCGTTTCCAATCTCCGACTGCATGATGCTTTTCCAGGAGATTACATGCAAACCATGCATCATCTCGTCTCAAAAAAATTTCCTGGAGTTGGAAATTTGATCCCGGCCCGCGAAGCGACAGTTGCAAAGCAACTTTTGGGGAATCAATACGTTGGAATTGGGATTCAAATTGGTTTCGACGACAAGCTCGAGCGCGCAGTTCTCAACCGAGTTTTCGAAAAAGGATCCGGCTATCAAGCCGGTATTCGTGACAAGGACACCATCGTGTCGGTGGACGGCAACGACACGCATGCGAAGCCGATCGAAGAGGTGGTTCAATGGTTGCGAGGTCCTGCAGGAACGCAAGTGAAATTGGAGATTCGCAGGCCTGGAGAAGATGCTACCATAAAATTCATCGTTCCACGGCGTGTTGTTCCGCTGCCAACTGTCGAGATCGTGCCACAGAATGTGGATGCCTCGATCGCCATTGTCCAATTCCTGCGCATTTCCCCTAGTTGCGAACAAGAGCTTCGAAATATCGAAGCAATGCTGGAGCCGTCGGTGCGTGCAATCGTTCTAGACTTTCGTTTCGTGCGCGAAGATGGACTGCACTTCGTGCATCTGCTATTAGATGCGTTGCTCGATGCCAAATCGATTGGCTTGGTCGAAACCAAGACGGGAAAACGTCCGATCGAAACTGAAGCAGGCAGACTATTTTCAGGCCGCCAACTTGCCGTCGTCGTTTCGCCCAACACAACCAGCTGCACCCAATGGGCTTCGCTTCGACTACAAGAACATGGGACTAAGTTGTTGGTGGACGATTTGACGTCTCCTCATCTGATACCGTACCCGACTCGCGGCGATAGGCTGCCGAATTCATTTCGCTGGACGAAAGCCTTTGCTCTGGAGCTTGTACCTATCAAAAACGAACACGGCTCGATTTGGATACCCACCGCAAAGTTGCTTGATCGCGATTCGCGTCAATCCATGGTCCTTACAAACGATCAAGTGGAAGAGCACACCGCAAAAGATCAGACCTTAAAGTACTCCTCACTCGAGAAGTTGCTCGGAGCTTTCAAAAATTCAAAAACGGCAACAGGCCAGAATGAGTAAACCAACAACTCTCTCGATCGGCCTGATTCTTCTTTCGGCAAGTGTCGGCACTGCACAGCCATCTCAAGATTTGTTTCATCGCCCAGTCGCGGTCGTGATCGATCCTTCGCAGCATTTTTTGCACGTCGCCAATCGCGACACAGGCACGATTACTACCCTGGATTTAGCCCACTCGACCGCAAAAGACCCAACGGAATCGCCCTCGTTTGGTACCACTCTCAAAGACATGGTCCGCATCCCCAAGTCCGATTCGTCCATTGCAGTATTCGAGTCTCCGAACACTGCATGCGTTATTCAATCGTTAGACGGCCAAGTCAGCTTGCGATCGAAAAGCGAATTGCATATCACGCCCGAGAGAATTGCAGTTGCCGGTGATGGAAAAACCGCTTGCATCACGGACCGCTGGAATACATCCGTGGTTTTGTTGACGCTCGAAAATGGATCGATTGCTCAAACAACTGCGTTGCAACTCCCTTTGTTCCCCAAAGAAGTCATCGCGATGGAGGGCGGTTTCCTAGTCGCGGATTCCTTCGATGGTATCATCGCAGTCATCAAATCGCCCGTTAAGTCGCCTGCAACTTCAATTGGGCAACCATCGGTCGATGTCCATCGATTTCGAGGTCATCATATCGGTGGGATGTGGATCGACGATGCCAGGCAAGAGCTGTTCGTTACTCATCAAGTGCTGAGCAAAACAGCACATACGACGCAAGAAGACATCATGTGGGGCTCCTTGATGCAAAACGTCGTACGAAGTGTACCTTTGAGTCTTCTTTCCGATGCAAATCCAAATTTGGACTCGGTGAGCAAGCTGCATTTTCTTGGAGACTTTGGCAGCGGTGAAGCAGACCCGTCGGGCTTAGTCACGCGGTCAGGAGATCTGCTCGTGGCCGCCGCCGGCGCCAATCACTTGGTGCGACGATCGATGAGCTCGCCCGCAAAACAAGTGCTGAATGTCGCATCGCATCCTACCAAGTTGGCGATGCTCGGCGACTCTAAACTTGTCGTGATGTGCTCGCTGTCGAACATGGTGCAGATCGTCGAGTTGAATTCGTTTGCCATCGAAACAAGCTACGGCAAACCGCCTGAATTCCCGTCAACCAAACTTGCAGGCGAAATTGCATTTCATGATGCAAGCCTCTCGCACGATCGATGGATGTCCTGCAACAGTTGTCATATCGACGGACATGCCCAGCCTATTGGCCGATACCTTCGGTGACCGTTCCTTTGGTAGTCCAAAAAGGATCCCTTCACTCTTAGGCAACTTCCACACAGCTCCCTTCGGCTGGACCGGAAACAACGCGACGATCGAGGATCAAGTGCGTTCGACGCTTGAATCAACAATGCATGGAGCAATGACGAACGAAGCGAAAAACCAAACAACGCAAAATCTCGTTCAATACCTGAAATCGCTCAAATTGCCCAACACCTCGAATCAGCATCACGACTGGGAACATGCAAAAAGCATCTTTGAGGCTCAAGGCTGTGCCAACTGCCACCTACCGGAGCAAGAGTACACGTCTCCAAAGACGTACGAAATCGGAATCCGAGATGAATCTAGCAATCAAGCATTTAATCCACCATCCTTAATAGGATTGAAATACCGTCGGCTTTTTTTCCATGACGGTCGCTACTTGTCTTTGGACGAATTGCTGGGCGAACATCCTAAAGCCGAGATGCCACTTTCTGACGGTGACCTCAAGGAATTGAAGAGGTTTTTGTTAAGGAGTAAGGAGTGAGGAGTAAGGGCAGTAAGGGGTAAGGGGGGTAAGGGGTAAGGCAGCGGAGCGAATCTTGCTAAGATAATAGGCGTGAACGTATCTTGATCCCTAAGGTACTTCGGATGAAACTTGGGCGACTCGCGTTGTTTTGCAAAGCAGAACGGCCAAAAAATATCTACGAAGAACGGTGCATTCGATGAAAACTTGGTTGCTTTTTATTGCGATAGTATGCCAAACCACGGATCTGACGATGGGGCAGGATTGGCGCCAATTCCAATCGGATGCGCTCCGTTCGGGCAACGCATCCACAATCAAGTTACCGGACAGATTGGAACTCGTTGGATACGCCCCAACAACGGACGGCATCTATAGCTCGCCGGTCGTGGCCGGTGGCGTCGTCTATGTGCTTGATGGTTCCGGCGTCCTGCATGCGTGGGATGCCAACACGCTCGCGGTAAAGTGGCGATTCGAGTCGCCGGGTGGGAAAGGCAATTGCAACAATGTTTCTACACCTGCCATCGTCGGCAAGTACATCCACTTTGGCACTATGGCGGGTTACTACTTTGTCTTGGACCGTGAAAGCGGCAAAGAAGTCAAGAAAATCGATTGCAAAGAAGCTATCTTTTCAAGCCCCGTCGCCGACGGCCAACGCGTCTACTTCGCAACCCTGGGTGCACAGATCTACGCGGTCGAGTTCGATGGGAATGTTGCATGGAAGTGGGATTTTGTTCGCGAGGTCATCGGATTCCAAGGTGACCGATGGAAGGGTGAGGACTGGCTCAAAGAACGCCCGAACCGAGTCACTTGGCGAGACCATTTTGTATGCTCGCGAGAGCTTTGCTTAATCGGTAAGACACTGGTGGTACCGGCTGGAGGCAGAACACTTTTCTTGGACGATATGGGCTCATCCGCCAAACTAAGAATTGCGGGGGAGATTCCTGCGTTCGATGGAAATGAGTATCCAGCCACATTTGGGCAAAGCGCAGACGCTGCCGGAAACGTTTATGTGCAATGGCATCGCCGAGACAATGCCGGACGAGTCGAAGTGCTCAAGCTCGAAGGGGACAAAATCGAAACCCGTTTCATCGGAGGTACGCAAACTGCCATCCAGCTTCCAGGTTTGTTGAGCTTTGCCTCGGTTAGTGTGCTCGGCAACGATGCATATCGGGTTCGACCGGAGGTAGGGTTCGGTCTATGCCGGCATGCATTGGACAAAGACGACACACAAGTCCTCTGCGCTGCGCCTTCGATTTGTCCTCCGGTGATCACTTCCAATCACGTGATCTACGGTGGACTGGATAGTAAACTCTACGTTGTTCCTAGAAATAAAATCGGAAGTGGCGTTTCGGAACCGATCGCTCTGCCAACAGCGTTCGGTGCGTCCATCACGGCTCCTGTAGCGGTTGCGGATGGAAAGATCTATGCGGCCTGCGAAGATGGCTATCTGTATGTTTACGGTGGCGCACCCGGACCGAACGGAACCACATCCTTGGCCCAATCGACTTTGCCCACGATCCATTTGCGAGTCGACTCCATTCGCAGCCCCCTTACAGGCCCGTTGGCTTCGTCGCAGTTTGACTGGTACACCAACTACGGTGACTATGGATCCACCAACTCCAACAACCAAGGTCTGCAAGCTCCACTTCGAATGCGATGGGCGCGGCGGCTGGAGGGGACGATCAAGCATCTTCCGGTCTGCGGCGGAGGTCGACTATACACGCATACGGCCGAGGGGCAAATCATTGCGTGCGAACAAGATACAGGGCGTTTGCTTTGGAGACGTCATTGGCCCGACGTCTATTTGTCCTTTACCTCGCCATTGTACACCCATGGCAAGCTGATCGTTCCGCAGGCGGGAATCAAACACTCGAGCATGCGTTGCTTGGACGCATCCAACGGGAAGTTGCTTTGGGAAGCTCCCTTTACCGGTTCCCCCAGTTGGAGTCGCCAGTTCCCGCCCGTTGTGCATGGCAATCTCGCCATCTATGCGTCTGGCTCTGGTCAATATGCGAATCAAGGGACCGAAAAGCCTTTCACCTTCAAAGGCACACCCGAACAATCGGCAGATGGTTCCGAAGTGATGAGTTGGATCTATTCGAATGACAACCCATACTACCCTCGGGACAATCGCCCCATGCTGTGGGCTTGGGACATCGAAACGGGCAAATTGGTTTGGCAGAAAGATTTCTCTGAGTTGGGACGGGGTGGCAATGACTGCGGCATATGCATGATGGACGGCAAACTCTTTTATTCGACGTTTTTTGGTTACTCCGCCAGCCTGAGAGCTCGCCGGGGATTGCCTCCAGAGAACAATGGACTAACCGCTTGCTTGGATCCGACCAACGGCGAAGTGATTTGGAAAACAACCGACTACTATGTCACTGCCAAATGCACGCTCAGCGCCCGCGACGGACGCATCTTCATCGGAGGCAACAATCGCCCGAACGAGTCCACGCAAGATCGCTTCGTTTGGTGCCTGGATGCCAAAGACGGTTCGCTCGTGTGGAAGTCCGATCCAATCACTTCGGCCCTCAACGTCGTGAGCGTGGGCAAACAGTTTATCTTCTCCAACGCACTCCGAGGACGAGGCAACGTTTTTGATAAACTCTCGGGCAAAGTCGTCGGCGGTGTGGATCACAACTACGCTTGCTGTCGCTTTACGCTTTCCGAACCGTTTATCCTCGGTGCCAACATGGATATGATCGACCTATCGCAAGATAGTAAACTCGTATCCACAGGGCCTGCCATCGATTCGCGAGAGTGCCTCGGTGCGGTTGTATCCAACGGACGGATTTTTTATACGTCTCAAGCGAGTGGCTTCATCGTCTCGCAAACGTATGGCGCGGACACCGAGAAATATCCGGCGGTCTGGAATCGATAACAGGTGTCCTAAAAGCGACACTTCTCGGTGACCATCTGGTTCCCAGGCTCTGCCTGGGAACCAGATGAATTGCAGGCTCTGCCTGCCTTGGCGTCGTTGGAACTAGGGACGAGGGAGGCAGAGCCTCCATTACAGTGCGTTCCCAGGCAGGAGCCTGGGAACGAGCGTGTTCGCAGTGGCGATCAGCGAGAACTGTCCAAAAAGCTATCGAAATTCGGCGCGGATCGTTCCGTCCTCGCTCATGATCGGCTTGCCTTGAACGACAGTTCCTAGCGTTCGGCATCCCGGACCAATCACGTCCAGCCCCAAGTCATCCCGCATCGAATCGGCCACAGACTTCAGATTTGCGACGATGTCGGCGTTCTTGTCGGCTACGTTGTTGGATTCGCCGATATCTTGCTCAAGATCGACCAGCATGTTTTGTTGCAAATGCAGTTTCCATTTTCCAACTCGAACGGCCTCTAGCTTGAGGCCCTTGTAAAAGAAAAACGAATCGTGTGGAGACTTGGCATTCGATCGCCCCGATAGGATGGGCCATAGATCACCACCGTCCAGTTTCCGATCCGTAGGCAAATGGCCTCCACCTAGTCCTACCAGCGTTGGCAACACGTCAAACATGCCGGCGATCGCGTCGACGGTCTTTCCGGCTGGGACCTTGCCTGGCCACCATGCGATGGTTGGGACTCGCATGCCCCCTTCCCAAGTGCTCCCTTTATTGCCTCGCAAAGGAGTGTTTACCGACCGAGGCGTGCCACCGTTGTCGGTGGTAAAGAGGACGAAAGTATTGGAGTCGAGCTTAAGTTCTCGGAGCGTATCGAGCACGCGACCGACGCTCCAATCGACTTCTTCGATCCAATCCCCGATCAGCCCGTTCTTGGATTTGCCCTGAAATTCTTTGCCTGGATAGAGTGGAAAGTGAACTGCGGAATGGGGCAAGTACAAGAAAAAAGGCTTTTTCTTGTGGGTGCGAATGAATTCAATGGATTCATGCGTATAGTTCGCAACCAGTTTGGTCTGGTCCTCGGCGAGGACGCGCTGCAGAACACGATTGTCGCGCATGAGGACCAGTGGTGGTTGTTGGTTGGCGTTGTTGTTCTGAGGAATCGGTGCTCCCAAATTGCTCTTCACGCCATCCGCAGCAGGCCCCATATCGTTCGAATACGGGAGTCCGTAAAACGAATCAAAGCCCTGTTGCAACGGCAAGAACTCGGGCTGGTCTCCCAAATGCCACTTGCCGATGATACCGGTAGTATAGCCAGCGGCACGAAGCAATTCGGCGATAGTGATCTCGTTGGGATGCAGTCCTACATCATTGGCTGGAAAGAGGACATGTGGGATCGGCAAAGCCCGCTTGGGATAACACCCCGTCATCAGTGCTGCTCGCGATGGAGAGCAAACGGGAGCCGCATAGAACGAAGTGAGCTTGCATCCCTCGCTCGCCATGCGGGACAAATTGGGCGTTCGATTGAGCTTAGACCCGAACGGCTCGATGTCCGCATAACCCATGTCGTCGATGTTGATGACGATGAAACTTGGCTTATCTGCGGCACCGGAAAACGAGGCGACGAAACACACAAGAACAAACAACAAGAGGTTAGGTATTTTCATGACATGTGCATTTGGATGATTATCGGATGAATAACGGTAAAGCGGACACATCTCGCGGAATGCCAATATCGTAGCCTAGGAGGCTTTCCCACTTTCGTCGCAGTATTTCGATGGGTTTGTGTTGAGCCTGAGGCGCTAGCCGAGTCCTATGATCGATCGGCTAGCGCCTCAGGCTCAATTAATCGAATGATTTGTGATGTTGGAAAGTGGGACGACCTCCTAGCGCCTCATGCTCAATAAAGCAAACGAATGGTGGCATTGGAAAGCTTCGATCAACGGATTTTCTGGTCGGGCAATTGTGATTTGATTCCTTCGTCGATGGGCATCCTATCCTTGTCCGGAGTGTGTCCTTGTGACGCAAGCAATTTCGCCAGTTGCATTTCTAGGGTCGCACGAACATTCGAAAACTTTGAATCCTGGGACAAATTGTTCAGCTCTTTCGGATCCGAAGCGAGGTCGTACATTTCCGGAATATGCTTGTCCGGGGATCCGTCACCGTGTGGATAGCGAATGTATTTCCACTGGTCGGTTCGGATGGCCCTCACGTTGGGCGTGTACGGGAACTGTTTTTCATAGTTGTATTCGTAGAACCACTCTTTTCGCCATGAGGGATCGCCGTTCGCAACCAAATTCCTCCATGAAACACCTTGGATACTTGGGAGCGGAGCCACACGGCATGTGTCGAGAATACTCGGTGCCACGTCCACCGTGAGGACTTGCTCTCGCACGACTTTCCCGGCGGTGACACCGGGGCCTCGGACGATGATCGGGATACGAATGCTGGGCTCGTGCGCCGTGCGTTTGTCCACCATCCCGTGTTCACCCTCGAGCAGACCGTTGTCCCCCATGAAGATGATAAGCGTATTATCGAATTGCCCAGTCGACTTCAAAAACTCGACAAGGCGTCCCATGCTATCGTCGACCGATAGCACCGTCCCCCAGTAACCGTGGACCATATTCTCGAAGTCTTTGACGGCTTGCGGACTAGCATCGGGAAATACTTTTCGCCATTCGAACAAAGGACCATAAATTCCATGCCACGTGTTCAATCGTTGCCGAATCCAATCCGGTTTGCCCTCCAACTGAAAGGCGCTCGGTGGATACGGGACACGCACTCCTTCAAACGTTTTGGCATATTTTGGCTCAGGCGTGTAGAAGCTGTGTGGTGCTTTATGACCAAGACACAGCGACCACGGTTTGCTGCGATCCCGTCCTTTGAGCCACTCGATGGCCAAGTCTGTCACGACGGTCGTGTAGTAACCCGGAATCACCTTGGCACCAGACCCATGGACGTTCCATTCCGTGTCAAAGTATTTGCCTTGCCCTTTGTGCGTTACAAACCAATCAAATCCACCGCGAGGAGCGTCATTGTCTTCACCCATGTGCCATTTGCCGACATAGGCTGTGGCATAACCACTTTCTTTGAGACGCTTTGGCCAATGAACGATCGATTCTGGCAAGTCAGTGAAGTTGTCACGCACGCCATGCTTATTGGCATACATGCCACTCAGAATGCTCGCTCGACTCGGCGAACATAACGACGTGGTGCAAAAGGCATTGGCAAATCGAACACCGCCCTGCGCAAGTGCATCGATATGGGGAGTCGCAACATGCGACGAACCGTAGCAACCGATGGCATCGGGCCGCAAATCATCGCACAGGATATAAAGCACGTTGGGTTGGTCAGCCGCCTGCAACCGAAGGCATACGATACAACACCATAGAATCAGCGAAAAGAGCTTGTTCATTTTTGTTTCATGGTGAAAAAATAGTTGGATAACGATATAAGCGGAATATAGTTTTGTGGATTTGAGCCTAAGCCGCAACGAGATCTCCCCACTTTTGAATCAACGTTTTCTTTGGTTGTGTGTTGAGCCTGAGGCGTTAGCCGAGCCACGTTGCAGGAATTCTCCTAGCGCCTCAGGAGATCTTCCCACTTTTGTAGTAAGTCATTCGCTGGGTTTGTGTTGAGCCTGAGGCGCTAGCCGAGTTTCGTGATCGATCGGCTAGCGCCCTCAGGCTCAATTAATCGAATGATTTGTCTTATTGGAAAGTGGGGAAGCCTCTTAGGGGTGAGTGTAGTGAGGGGTTTCGGACTGCAAAAACTTATCGATCAAAACTTGGCTTCCAAAACGAACCGCTGGGGTCATCCACGTTGGCCGCCACGCTCCGCTCGATATTGGTCATTCCAGGGTGATCCGTATAGAACACGGCGGTCGGATTGATGCCAGCCTCGCGGTACAAATCGATACGCCTACGGACGGATGGAACATCTCCGATGCGAGGCAATACAATCACCCATACAAAACTGGTCGCTGCCAAAACGGCGATTAGACTCGCAATCCTGGTATTGCGTTCATGAATTCTCATTTTCCGAGAAGCTCGCTTGCCGCGTTGGGAAACACAATCGAAAACATCAGCCAGGCCATCAAAAACGTAAGCAACAGATTGAGGGCTTGACCGCATAAATAGAGTATGACCGGCTTGCCCGAAGCAAGCATCTTACCATACTCGCGAAAATTGCTCTCAAGTCCGATGCTGACGAACGCCAAACAAAACATCCACTCGCGAATGGACTTCGTCGCTCCGTCGACGATACTGCTCACCATCGCTTTGCCCTCGATACCGAGCGACTGGCAATACGACAGCAAAAGTGATACGGCCAAGAATCCAAGTGTAAATTTGGGGAATCGCCTCCATATTTCGTAGGCACTAGGCTTCTTGTTGTCCTCGCGTTTTTCGACAAAGGAGACCCAGTAGACGGCAACCGCAAACGCGATTACCCCAATCAGAATGTTCTG
>JBEBHM010000124.1:0-14678 GCA_040080875.1 Pirellula sp. | reverse complement strand
GATCTGGCCAAGATTGAGTCGTGAAATAACAGAAGCTGCCACGCTATTGAACTTGTCGAGCAACGCAGTCCGTCCTTGAGCACTGCTTGGAATGCTGTCGATCACCTTGCGAAGATCAGCGATCGCCGCAACCAAGGGACCGGTTTTAACGAACGACAGGAGTTGGACTTCGGAAGCTGATCCAATGATTCCCTCGATCTCAGTCCGAGCTTGAATGGCAAGTCCGGTCGGGCTGGTCCCTTTGAACTTGTTGACATTTCCGAGCGCCTGGCTGAACTTGACCCGGTACTCCTCTCCGACCTTGCCGGTGACGCTCTCGATCACTCCTGCACCGTAAATACGAGTCAATTCATTGAAGACCTCGGTCGGTGTTGAATCGATGGAGATATCGAGACCTGATGCGATTTGAGTTAGGCCGGGAACGGCCAATTGGAAGAGATGGCTTGCATTGGCGACAGACTTAATCTTCGAAATCTGTTCTTGAATTTTATTGACAATCGCAGGCGTGCTATTGAGTTGCGTTTGAACAACTTCCAGCTCCAAAATTTTGGCCAACAGCTCTTCTTTGTCGAATCCGTTCAACAAATCTTGTGCCGCATCGGCCAAGCCGTCGACGATTTCCAGAATTTCGTTAGGTGTCTTGTTGATGACCGGGATAGGTTTATTGAGTCCTTTGAGATCGCTATCTTGGAGCAGATCCACTACTCGTTGGATGACCTGAATCAAGTCGGTGATGTTGAAGTTTTTGAAACTACCGAGGGCGGCTTCTAGAGTTGATGTATTGAAATCCAGTTTTGGAACAATCGAAGTCGGCGATTCCGTCGTCAATGTCGCTGAGATTGCCAACGGGATAAACTCGGGCGGCAAAAGAGTCGAGAGGATCGTTCCATCGAGCGGCAGATTCAATGAGCCACCGTACGTGAAGTCAGGGTCAAGCACTCCGCCGAAGCCTGCGATTCCAAAATCTTTCAAACGTATTTTGCCATCGGTCGATTCATTGGCCGGTGTATCTGGATCGTCAATGTCGAGCAGTCCAAGGCTCGCATCGGCCGTGAAATTTAAAGTCCCGTCGACGACTCCGATATCGAAAATTCCAAGGGCGGTTATTAAGTCGATGTCCGAAGAGTCGATTTCGAGATTTGCAAAGACCTTGCTGTTGGGAATCGTCACATAAAACTGATCTGCGATCGGTGCGCGGAAAAGCGACGTACCGATCAAAATATCGCCGTTGTTGGTTTCGTTGACTGTCGTGTTCGGATTGTCGGTAACAGCGACCACCGTTCCTAGGATGCCCAGCGTCGAGCCGACTGGACTGATACCGTTGTCGTCCGCTACGGCAACGATTTTAAACTGATTGCTGCCAATTTGAGTCGTCTTGTCTTGCAGCTTGATCTTGTCATCAACAAAAGTGACTTCGAGGACGGTTGGTCCACCGGCCGCCGCTTCGATCTTCGACTTGATATCCCCGAGCGTTTCTGAGAAGTCAAGATTGACCGACAGCGTTGTGCCATTGCGCAAACTGATCGAAAGATCGGGATCGCTGCTGACTTGCCCGGTCGTGAATCCAAGGAATGCCGATGTGCCTGCGTTGATCGTCAAGCCATTAATCGCTTTCGAATTCGCAACCAAATGGAGTTTTCCGTCCGGGCTGCTTTGCACTTCGATCGGCGAAATGTCGTTGACGACCGTTAGACCAGGGATCGCGTTGGCTTGGATGGCTAGCTTGATTTCGCGAGTTAGATCGAACGCCAGATCGCTCAACACGACATTGTCAGATATTTGAGGCGACAGGACGGTGACGCTCAGATTGTTTGTCAAGTTGCCAAAACGTCGAACGGCGAGATCAAGCGTCAACGGAGCGACCGGATTGTTGCGTCCGCTAGAGTTCACGGTACTCGTGTTTGTCATGCCGACTTTTAGTTGAACGCCACGCCCCTTGTCGAGCGTGCTTAGCTGAGTGGCAGGGCCGACGATGACACCGGACCCAATTGGATCGATATCGAATCCGACAGTCAGTTCGACACCTGCCGACGCATTGATGGTCGCTTGGGCGCCGCCGGAGACATTCAACTGCGAGAATCCGACATCAAAGCCTTTGCTGAAGTCGAGATCGATCGTCTTGTTGTACTCCGTTCCTAAGGCGATATTGAACGAGACCGTTCGAACAGGAGTCGCACTATAGTTCAACGAGGCGGTAAACGGTGAGTTGTTGAATTGTTGTTGAATCAAACCGTTCAACAAGTGAACGAGGTCTTGAATGGTGCCTGCACGGAAACTTGGATTCACAAGCTGGCTTGCACCAAGCCCCAATTCGGTGACAGCGGTGTTCGTGTCGTTGTTCTGGATTGCACCGAAACCAAGAATTGTTGCTCCGGTGATTGTCATCGACTGGATCGTGCCGGTGAGGTTGACAAATCGCAGGCGATTGTTCACCAATACCGCTCGCACGTTTTCATTCAAGCCACCCCCTGCGAAAATCGTATTGTCGAGCGCCAGATTGAGGCTATCGATCATGTCCTCTGGCGTGCCGTTGTTGGCGGTCGATGATGCAAGCACGTTGACGGTGATCGGAGAACCGCCATTGAACGAAAGTCCAAAGCTGAGGTTGTCCGTCAACTGAGTCGGCAAATCGTCGCTGGCGGTGATTTGAACCGTGCTCATTTCCAGCGAAATACCAGCGGTCGGCGACTTCGTTCGAATTGTGAGCTTATTTGTGTTCTCACTTCCAAACAAAGAAATTTGTCGAGTCGCTCCGGTCGCTGCATCGAGCTGCTTCGTTGAATCGAACCGGAACGCGAGAGTCGACAATCCCATCTCGTCGACAGTAGCTTTGCGAAGCACGCCTGCCGTGTCGACATACTCGATCACATCGCCGACTCGAATACCCAAGTTGAAGAGATTGATTGCACCGTCAAAATTCGCTCGGAAGCGATGGAAGCCGAATTGGAGTGGTTGAACGAATACAGGAATTGCGTCTGCCGAGATATTGGTCAGCGAAGTGATCTTCGAATTGTTGAATGGAACTTGTCGTTCCGCCACCAATCGATCGCTGAATCCTTGTGCTACCAAGACCGCGTTGATATCGGCATAAAGATCATCGATCGAGTTATTCGTCGACGTCGAACTTGCTGGGATAGTGATGAACAGCGGCTCGCCACCTTCGATGCGAACCACAAGCGTGGGGTCTTTCGATAATCGCCCGTTGGTAACTTGGATGTTGCCACTTCCGATCATCTTTGGATTGAAGTAGAGCTGGCGCCCGAAGTCTTGAGTCGTTTCGGCAAAGTTAACGATGCCGTCAACGGCATTTTGAATGAACGGGAGCCCATTCGGAACATCGAGCTTGCTTGCGATATTCTCGATCGAATTGCCTAGCTGAATAAACATCGCCACAATCGCTTCGGGTGTCAGCGATTCAAAGCTGCCGATGGTATTCGTAACCGAGATCTTATTAAAGAGCGAACCGAGATCGCTCAGGCTATTGAAGGTTGCGATGCCGCGGGTCGAGCCGCCGGCGGTTGTGGTCGTAAAGATCTCGACTTGCCCAGGAATCGAGGCGCCCGCGATTTCGGGCTTGATAAGCAAGCCATCGATATCGAAGTCGCCTGTAAATTTCGGATCAAACGAAGCCGCAAGATTGCCAGGCGTGATCAATTCGGTCACTGTCGCGCGTCCGGTTGTTCCGACAACAGTGTTCGGATCATTCACATCGACGGTAAAAATCGTGTTGAACTTGATTCCTTCATTGGGAGTAATTCCGGCGTCTTCGGCCAATACAGCGCTCAAAAATCCAAGTGATGCCCTCGCGAACGGATCGTTCAGTTGGGCGCTGAGTGCCAAAGTGACTTCGGGTTGAGCATCATCGACGATGGCCACGCGATTTCCTGCCGTCAATGTGTTGTCGGATGCAAGATTGATATCCAACGGCAATCGAATCGTCGGTGTTGCTCGAATTAAGAAAGTTCCCGACGCATTGAAATCCAAAACGGAAATTGAAGTTCCGAAGTCGAGTTCAGTCTGAAACTCAATCGACTTGGGTGTGAAGGTCGGCGTCATCGTCAGCCGTTTGGTCGTGTTGTTGTAAGCAACGTTGGCGATGCTCAAGCCCAATGGCTCAATCAGATCGTTCAAGACGTCGCCCAGTGAGGGGACGATTTCTTCCGGGTCCAAGTACTTGTCGACCGCCGCTTTGATCACATCCGATAACTTGCCTTTAATGCGAACGAACAACGATGGCTTGACGTCGTCGGGTTCGTCGGTGCGAGAAGCGTCGTATTTGACGGAAATTTTTTCGCCATCGAGCTTGTCTACGATTGCTTCGAATTGTTCGCCCGTTTTGGACAAGAAAGTCATCACATCGCCGATCTTGATCCCGACCGACGATGCGGACTTGCCCCCAAGATTTAGTTGAGTCGTAAAGCGTTTGAATCCTTCGGACTCGACAACATCGGAGAAGCTCAGTATCTGCGACGGATCGAAGCCACGCTTCTCGGCTTCGGAAGCGAGAAGTTCACCGACGGTTTTGTCGAGCAGTGGGATCTTGGTTCCGAGGAGTTTGATATCGGAAACCGTGTCTTGGAAATTAACGGCGCTATCTAACCACTCCGCAACCGCCAAGAGTCCTTGAATGAGCGCTTCGCCGGAAAGGTTGAGCGTCATGGGCGCCATATCGACGGTGAAGACCGGCGGATTCGAGTCGAACAAGTTCGAGTCGGTGATTTGGACACTTGGCAGCCCAGAGATTCCGGTCAACAGCGGAGTTCCGAACAGAGTTGCATTGAAGTCGAAATCGACATTCAGAGCGCCGGACGGCGTAATCGTCAGTCGATCGCTGATTGGGCCAGCCGTGTTCGCCAACACGATAGTAGCTCCAGCTTGGATCGCCAGCGTTTGGGCCGTAATGGAACCGGCGATCGTACCGTTGGCAATATTGAATCCAAGCTCGGAACCGCTACCCGAGATCGCAGCGTTGATGTTGAAATGGTTCAGATTAAAAAACGGATCGATACCGCTGCTGTTGCTTAGTCCCACGCCAAAGCTCATGCCCATATCGATGACGGCGTCAACATCCACTTGTGCGTTGGCATTAAGCTTTACACCGGTTCCTGTCCACTGCGTACCAAGCGAATCTAAGTTGAGATCGACTTGGCGCATGAAATTGCCGTCGATATCGAGATTGAAGCTAAGGATGTTCGTTTGGAGATCGACACCGCCTCGCAATCGGATCGGCGACGAATTGCTCCCTAAAGATATAAGCTCGCCCACGGTCGATTCGATCTTCGCAGTTATGGCGTCGCGAAGTCCAAGAACGGTTGGATGTTGTCCGATCTTGGCTGGATCAAAGTTGATACTGGCTGGATCAAAGCTTCCAAAAAAATCCTCGGCTGCTTGTTCGAACTTGATGACATCCCCCCAAGTCAAATCCTGTGGTCCACCCACGTCGTTGAGCAGCCCATTGAGGGAGCGTCCGATCCCTGGTATTTCTTGATTGAAGGCGGGTCGGCTAGCGATATCATCCGCAGCAGCATCAAGCGACGACAAGATCGAGCGCACGCGATCTTGCAAGTTGTCAGTCAAAACGATATCGACGACAATGTCTGGAGAAGTGGTGAACAGATTCGCAGAACTCGCCCGAACGATCGGCTGTCCCCAATCGGCTAAGTTAAAATTCGTAGTTGTGTTGGTTAGGTTCAGCGGTAGTTCTAGATCGATCGTGGCCGTCGGCGTGAATTCGATAAGATTCTTGATATCACCAAGGTTGTGGACAATTTCCGATAGTTGTACTGTAGAACTGTCCGTCGTTGGACTTGTCAATGCGACACCAACCGCCGCCGACATCTCAAAACTGCCGTTCTGAACGCTGGCCGCGAGCGGTCCTAGATTGACGTTGGCATTGATGTTCCCAATCGAACCGCTGCCACCGAGCGTTAGATTGAGATCGCGGATAAAGAGTCCCCCTCCTAAATCGGCCCCTTGGGACAAATCGATTCCAAGTACACCGCCGAACGTGAGGTTGCTCGCAAATGTATAGCTGCCGCCAGCGCTAAGTGAATTCCCAGCTCCTAAGTTGATTGCCGAACTGACCGACGGTGCGCTCCCTGCCACATTCGTAAAGAAACTCGCATCGAGATTGAAACGAATCGATTTTTCGACGAGGTTATCAAGCTCGACGGAAAATGCTGACGTGTGTAGTCCCGTGTTGAGGGCCGAAACGATTTGCGCCACGGTCGCTGTCGGATTACTTGTGAGCAGACTGTTGAGCGGATTCGTGACACGATTTTGCCATAGGTCATCGATCGGTAAGAGATCGGCGAGCGATATTCCGACGTTGGCTAATGCAGTGCTAAGCTTGTTTTCAAATAGGATCTGCTCGAGCAGATTTTTAATGCGATTCGATGCTTCATTCAACGCTTCCGCCGGTTGAAGGATCTTGAGTTGTAAAAAGGTCAGCGCCGATTCGGCCGAGTTTTTGTCCAGATTCGTTTCCAAATCGAGAACAGAGAAAGCCGACGCTCCGACGGCGTTCAAAATCTGTGTTTGCGAGAACGGATCATTGACCAATCCAGTATGCCCAACGCTTGTTGTTCCGGCAGCCGCTCCCGTGATCGGCTTGAGATGCAATTTTGTCCCGGTATTGGGATCGTTAAGAAACGGATCGATGGACGAAAAAGTCGAAACAGTACCATCACCGCCATGTCCGGATTCGATCGACTCAAACCAAGTCTCGCCGGCATTTGGACGACGACCGATAACGTTCGTAAACGAGAGAATCTCGTCGGTAAAGAATCCTCGCTCGTCCGGACCGTTGCGAACAATCAATCGATCAAGGGTTTCTTCCTCAGTGCTATACACCACATTTGTTCTGCCCACATTGTTGATCCACGCATTCTTGATTCCGCCGTTGAGATCGGTCATCAGACTATTGACCAGTGAATTGCTGCCTAGGAGGCCAGCACTCAATGACCATGCACCACGCCCAAACGTTCCCGCATAAATCGTGTCATTCGTTGATTCATAAATCACATCCTTGACGAGTACATTGGGCAATCCAGGTGCGGCAACCGACCAGGTGCCGCCAGGAGTAGTCGAAGCTGAACGGCTGAAGACTCCTTTGAGTCCGCCGATAACGAGTGTACCGTCTCCAACTTGACTCGTTTTATTGGCCAGTGTAATCGATCGTATTGAGCTAGTTAGCGCTAACAAGTTATCGGTGATATTCGTCCAATTGACGCCTCCATCGACCGTTGCGTAAACCGCAACGCCCTGAATGACGTATGCGCGTTGCCAATCATCGGGATCGACGACGATATCTCGAACAGTGCCCGATCCGCCTGGAATCAAACGCTGCGTGACAGTATTGCTTTCATCGCGAACGTAGAGTTTGCCTGCATCGGTACCTACGTAAAAAATTCCTGGACGGTCAACCCCTGCCCGGCGCCCTCCGTAAACCATCGAACGGATTTTCTCGGTAACTCCCTTACCGCTTAACTGGCTCGTCAGACTAACGATCGTGTCGCCACCACTCGTGGCGCTTTCGTAAAGTCCGCGGCGTCCAAACATGATGCTGTTTCCACGCACCGCATTGGTTACCATCGGCACGTCTTCGAATCCACCGGCAACAGCAAATTGTTGATCCGTAGTACCACCTCCCAAATTATCCAAACCCAACCGACGCCACGTGCTTCCACCGGCGTACGCACCGAAAGCAAGATCCGTAGAATTCAGCGAAAAGGTATTCGCATTGATCACCGTTACTTCGTAGTATCCAAAAACACTAAAACCGCCCAGATTAATGCCATTCAGCCCAAACATCGAAACGGCCTGACCTGTCGTTAGTCCATGTCCATTCGAAGTGATCTCAATCACAAAGCTAGTATTGATGACGGCACTGGTAATAGCAACGTCGGTGGCGTTCGCACCGATTGCCAATCTTGTGGCATTGCCACTATTATCAACTCGATCAAATGCTCCAAAGTTATTACCTAAAGCATAATCGGCATCTGTGAACCGATCATGTGCCTGGAAACCACCGTCACCGAACTTGAACCGATTCCAAGTTTCTGATCCCTTCGTAAGCTGCTTTACTGAGCCATTGTCTTGCGTGCCGCCGAGCAAGAGCCCAGGATTCGTGTCGTAGGCCAGAGAATAAAACTCGATAGCATTAATATTTCCGCCAGCCGACGTCCATGATTCACCCAGTGTCAACGGATTTTTCATTCGATAGATGCCTCCGTCATCAGCTGTCACCAACGTCGAGTTGTCTTGAAACATCAAGTATCGAGTGTCAGCATGCGGTCTGGTATTGTTGGCGAATGGGACGCCTGCGATCGAAAACCATGAACCCGAAGATGAATTCCCATGGAAGAGATTCGGTAGTCGATCGCCACCGACATAGACGTCCGTAGCGCTAGTTGGATCCGCAACGATTGCAAAGTTGTTAATTCCTTGACTACCCGCATTGATATCGGGAGCGGCTCCGATGACGGTGAATTGGAACTCTACTGCTTCGTCCACGCCGTTTGCCGAATTGTTATCAACTCCGTCGCCACCGCGGAAATCGCGAAACACACCACTTAGCTGTTGGTTACTATCCACGACACCAACATATAAGACGGTTGTGGAGCCGCCGTCATGGACGGCCAACTCAATGTTTGTTGAACCGACGATCCCTGTAATATTGAAGCCCGCATTGTTGTCGATACGACTCCAATTGAGGCCACCATTGGTACTAGTGAATACTCCTTCATCAGGAAAGGCGGCATAAAAGCGATTGGAATTGTTTGGATCAACAATAACGTCGGTCGCTGGAAAGATTGGTAAACCGTTGGCGGCGTTTAGTTGAGTAAAGGTCTGTCCGCCGTCGGTGCTTCTGAGAATTCCGTCCGCTGCCGCTGCCAAGACCACTTGGTTTGCTAGGCTGGTACCGATATTCGTCGGTAAGATTCGTCGAATGGAACCACCAAATACGCTGGCGGCGGCAGGATTGCTCCAGGTATTGCCTCCGTCGGTTGTGCGTAGTAGCCCAGCCGGTAAGTCGCCGTCGAATCCGTTGCTAAAGCTCCCCGTTCCTACAAAAAGTGTATTACCTGATGTATCCAGTGGACTGAATGCGATCGAGCCGTTCGCCAAGCTTGCCAGGTTGTCAGTCAACGGAAACCAAGTCGGATTGGCGTCAGTAAAATTGGTCGTCTTCCAAACTCCGCCGTTAACCGTTGCTGCATAGGCAATGTTCTTATTCGTCGGGTGAATGGCAACCGCTTCGATCGCCCCATTGATTGGATTGTTCGGAGGAACAACGACTTGTGCATTCGTTACGGGTCCCGGACCTTGTTCTACCCAATTCGGATTTATCTTTTCAAAAAAGCCATCGGCATTGGTGTCGATTACGTTATAAGTCGGGATTAGATCGCGAAGTGCACCAACATACTTACGAACGAACTCTGTTTTTGAGATCGGCGGAGTGTTTGTGATCGAGTAGTCAGGACCATTGATGGTCGCACCAGCCACCATGCGGTCGTAGGCTTCGTCGATCACCATGCCCAGACCTCGCGACACGGAATCTTCGCTGAAGTCGTCGTTAAGAAAATTCCAAGGATCAGAGACTCCCTGGTTTGGAACGCCTGCCAAAACGAGATCATCGATCACGGGTAGCAGCCCCGCACCGAACGATGTTCCGTAGGCGGCACTTTGAATGTAGCTGCGAGCGACCAAACCTCCCGTGCTATGAGCGATGACGTCCACTTGCGTTACGGTTGGATGCAGCGTCTTGATTTGTTTGAGGACAAATCCAAGATAATCAAGCCCCGTTGCGAACGTGTTATCGGAAATCGATGCTCCCGTCACTCCAGGGGCTGTGATCAATCCGTCGGGTGCAGTAAGCGCGTTGGCATCGACAGGCGCGACTGGAAGCCGCCAATCCCAATTCGCAACCCACAAACTTTGGTTCGGGCCGCTGGTTTGATAGCCGACGTTTTCCAACGACTCAACGAGGTTATGGTAAGAGTTTGCGAACGGTTCTAAGGTCAACTGGGCGGGTGCCAAGCCGCGATTGGTATACCAATTCGTCAGTCCGGTGGGGGATTGATCCTGGGCAAACGAACCCCCAAAGCCGGGGATGACAACGACTGGATCTAAGCCAGCCGTCAGCATTTCTCGCCGCTCGAGCTGTTCGAATTGGTAGCGTCGCGCCTTGCGTTTGATTTGTTCGACCCGACGTTTTCGAGAAGAATCGTTGGAGTTGTTTCTTCGTTTCATGTTTATACCCGTTGGAGATCGATACCCTGGGAGGTCTATCGCTCGACTCTCCGAGCCGAGAAGTTGTTTTACTGATGAGAAGGATGAGCGAACCTGTCGTCGACGATCAGTCGGGGCCTCAACCTGAACGTAACAAGCGACGGCGGATGGTTGCAGTCGCTCCGAGAGTCAATGCGCGGTGATCATGCTCGGCGCTTCACACAAAATCGGAAAATTTCGAAAACGCAGGATGACCCTGATTCGACATATTTTTTCCACTTTCCATTTGTCTTTTGGAATCGTTTCTTGGAAAAAGGTACAGCGATAACCAGCCGCGATGGAGCTCGCTATGGAGAAGCTCGCAGCCATTCTTCAGATGTGACATCAATTATTTAAAAAATTTCGACACTTCTCGCTCATCGCCAGCACCTAGTTCCCGGGCTCCGCGGCTCTGCCTGGGAACCAGGTGAATTGCAGACTCCGCGGCTCCACCTACGTACGCAACGTTGAACTCATCGACGCAGGAGGCTGAGCCTCCAAGGCATGACGTTCCCAGGCAGGAGCCGCAGGAGCCTGGGAACGAGTGTGTTTCGAGGCTTAGTCGAAGCCCTTGAGATGCGTTCCGCTACGGCAGAATCGCGCACTATCATTTAGTTAGTTATCGCGTAAGCGCAGAAAGAGCCACGCTTGAGCTTGTTTCCAGTAGCGGTGAGCCGTTGCGCGTGAAATCTGCAACACGTTGCACGTCTGATCGGCGGAAAGACCAGTGAAGAATCGAAGCTCGATAAGCTTGGCTTTGATTGGGTCCTCCTTGGCCAACTCTGTGAGAGCTTGATCCAGATTCAACAATCGTTGGTCATCGATTTGCATCTGCATGTCATCCAACTGAATATCGATACGTTGAAAGCCACCGCCCCTTTTTTCCGCGATCTTTTTTCGGGCATGGTCAATCAAGACGCGACGCATTGCCTGGGCTGCAGCTGCAAAAAAATGGCTTGAGTTGTCCCAATTCTGTCCTTCAGCGGGTACAACAAGCCGCAAATAGACTTCGTGCACGAGCGCGGTCGGTTGAAGCGTTTGACCGGGACTTTCGTTGCGCAACCGACTCTCCGCCAACTTCCTCAACTCGGCATAAACGAGTGAAAACAGTTGTTCGGAGGAGTGCAACATTGCATCGGCTGGAGGAATGTTCGATAATTCTTCTTGTGTCACCGTTCCACGCACATATATGAGAGAGTATGTTGACCGCGTCCTATTCTTCTAAACGAATTGCTCTTACGGGCCAAGCCAAGTATTCTTCGGACGATGAGTAACGGCAGGAAAATTGTCGATTCAGCCGAGCCATCGCTGACACTATTGGAACGGATTCGAGAGAAAGATTCCATTAGGTGGGATCGGTTCGAAGAATCTATGCCCTGCGTTTGGCGCATTGGGCCATGCGTCTCGGAGATACGCTGCTACGTATGCCCCCAAACAAGAGTTCGGACTGACAGACATGATCGATGAGTCCGAAATCTTCATGGCGGCAAGTCAAATAGCCAACGCCGAGTTGCGAGAGCGGTTTTTGGTTTCTGCTTGCGATGGGAATGAACCCTTGCGCCGACGTATTGATTCGCTCTTGGAACAGTTTGCGTCCTGGCAAGGGGCGGTCGATCGCTTCATCGAAGAGTTGCCCGAAAGAGTTTCGGAATTGGGCAAGGAGCAAGTCTCCGCTTTTGGAGCCGATGCAAGCTTCTCAAAACAGAGTCCACAACTCGACATTGGCAGCAAAATAGTTTCCTACGAAATCCGTTCGCACTTGGGTTCAGGTGGAATGGGTGAAGTCTATGTCGCATACGATTGGCGATTGGATCGTCAGGTGGCATTGAAGATTTTATCGAATCGACATTCAGCCAATGAGAATTGGGTCTCGCGGTTCTACCGAGAAGCCAAGATGGCCAGTAGCTTGAACCACCCTAACATTCTTACCGTCCACGAAGTGGGCGAGTTTGCAGGCTTTCACTTTATTGCGACCGAACTTGTCGAAGGGAAAACACTTCGCGAATGCATAGCGTTGAAACGTTGGAGTCTCGCCGATCGTTGCAATGTCGGTGCCCAGGTCGCCGACGCATTGGCCGTGGCCCACGAAGCGGGCGTTATCCATCGAGATGTTAAGCCGGACAATGTCATGGTGCGTCCCGATGGGTTGGTGAAAGTACTCGATTTTGGATTGGCCAAGGTAACGGAACAAACGTCGCCACCCATCGAGCGATCGCAAAGCGCAGCACCGAACAAGACCGACCCTGGTTTGATCATGGGTACAATGCGCTACATGTCGCCCGAGCAAGCGAGACGACAGCCAGCGGACGCCAAGTCCGATATCTTCAGCTTTGGAATCCTACTTTATGAGTTGCTCACGCTTGCGCATCCGTTTGCAGGCGCAAACGAAGTCGATGCGATGGCAGCCATATTGCAAAAGACGCCCAATTCCATGCGATCGCTCGTTCCCTCGATTCCTGTGGAACTGGACCAACTCGTCATGCGAATGTTGCGCAAAGAACCACGCGCTCGCGCGGGATCCATGTCGGACGTTGCCGCAGAACTGCGTTACATTGGTCGTCAGCTACCACAATCAGAAATCTCACCGTATTCTTCCCTGGGCGTTGAATTGAATGAAGATTCCACGCGAGCGGCGCTCGACGACACCAACTTCGACGTGCCTGAGGTGCGCTATGCGCGCAGCGGTGATGTGAACATCGCATACCAAGTCCTGGGTTCCGGCGAGATCGATATGGTCTTTGTGATGGGATGGGTGTCGCATTTGGATTGGTTCTGGAAGGAACCGTCGTTTGCCCGATTCTTAAAGAGACTCTCCAGCGTTGCTCGACTCATTTTGTTCGACAAACGTGGTACTGGATTGTCGGATCGGGTCGAGCATGATCAATTGCCAACCTTGGAGCAACGTATGGAGGACGTTCATGCGGTGATGGATGCTGTCGGCTCTGAAAAGGCAGTCCTCTGCGGAGTCTCGGAAGGCGGACCCATGTGCAGTTTGTTTGCTGCAAGCTATCCTCATCGGACTCTAGCCCTGGTAATGATCGGATCTTACGCGCGTCGAATTCAAACGGACGGCTATCCTTGGGGGCCAACACCAGAACAACATCTGACGTTTCTAGAAGAAATCCGTCGCGGTTGGGGCGGCCCTGTTGGAATCGAACAGCGCGCACCGTCGGCTGCGAGTGATCCGGCGTTTCGTTCCTGGTGGGCAACCTACTTGCGAATGGGAGCTAGCCCAGGGGCAGCACTCGCCCTCACCAAAATGAATTCCCAAATAGACGTTCGACCCATCCTCAAGTCGATTCAAGTCCCAACGCTGGTTGTGCATCGTCGTGGCGATCAATGTTTGAAGTTTGAAGAAGGGGAATTTTTGGCAAATCAAATTCCCGGAGCTACCTTAGTCGCATTGGACGGAAGCGATCACTTGCCGTTTGTGGGCAATCAAGAAGAGATCTTGCAAGCGATCGAAAAGTTTCTAGCTGGGGCCAGATTCAATAGTCGGATTCGACATGTATTGGCGACCGTACTCGTGGCAAAACTAAGTGGTATCCAATCGGCCTCCGACAGCCTCATCAAAGTTGCACTTTCTAATGCCTGTCGCGATGCGGAACTGTTCCGAGGCAAATGTTTTGCCCCAAATTCTCAAATGATGATCGCTAGCTTTGACGGACCCACGCGCGCACTGCGGGCTGCAGTAGCCATTCGCGATTCCTCGTTCCGCTTAGGAACGCTTATACAGATAGGGCTTCATACAGGAGAGTGCGAACTTTCTGACGACACGATCGCCGGGAGCGGAGTGGAAATGGCAAAATCGATTGCAGACAGGGCGAATCCCAACGCCATTCTTGCTTCTGGAACCGTTCGAGATCTAGTAGCCGGCTGCGAGATAGAATTCCGTCCCCATGACATCCCGCCCGAACAATCCGCTCCTACGCGGCTATTCCTAATTGAGAATTAGCTTCCATGAGAAAAAGGTGTCCGGTACCGTTTATCTAACAAAGTACTCCGCGACGGTCAACCTGCGTCTCCTACAAGTTCGTAACGCACAAATCACGTCACGGCTGTTTCTGTCATCGAGTCCTTGCTTTGGAACTTGTACCGCCGGATGATGGAAACAAGAAAAATCCATTATTGACTCTCACTTTTAGGGAAGCGTGCCGCAATGTGTCGCTGTTTGTTCGAAGTCGTGTACGTGGCTGTGGCATTGGTCTTTCAGTCATCGGGATTCGAGGTTGGGGCCATCGTTCGAAGTATCGATACGGACAAAGGTGTGGCCAAGGTGTTTGCAAACGGACAGGAACGAACCGTCAAAATTGCTCCCAATGCGAAAGTGCTCGATGAGAATGGCAAGGACTTGGCAGGCGGGATCGCAGCCAAAGAGCTCAAGGCAGACACGGTTGTGACGCTCA
>JBEBHM010000792.1:0-3918 GCA_040080875.1 Pirellula sp. | reverse complement strand
ATCTCCGAGACGCTGGTATTCGATATCAACGAAAATTCGCTGCACTGATTCCATTTTTGCTTACTGCAAGTTCGAAACATAAATCCATCGAGAAAAGGGGTGTAGTTGCAATTGTGTCCGCCTCGGAGGTGCGGACCTACGTAGCAGCGTATCTCCGAGACGCTGGACTAGATAAAAGCACAGCCTCGGAATTCGGACTACGGCATTTGTCCGCCTCGCAGATGCGGACCTACGGAAGTATATCCCAAGGAGTGAATTCGCGGCTGCGCGAAAAAACTTGGCAAGACGGGAGCCGAAAATGAAATTCAATCCGCGTTGCGATTAGGCCCCCTAATGCCGCCGACAGGGGATGCAAGGAGAAAATGGGCAACATCGTTGCCCGATCTCGAAAATCCTATTCAAATTGCGAGTTCGAGCAACGCCGATGTGCCTTTACGCAACATTCCAAATTCGCGACAATGTTGGGTTTGCGTTAACCTGTGGTGCGTTGTAAACGTTCGACGCTGCGGCAAACCAAAAAATGCAATGCGACGGTTTTGAGTTTTTGATTGAGAAAGTAGTGTATTCCGATGTCCGATGCGAAAGTCCTAGGCGAAGTGGATCCGGCGGTGATGGCGGCATCTGGCCAAGTTGCTGCTCCTATCGATGTCGATCCCGCCGAGACGAGCGAATGGCTTGGGTCTTTGGACTACGTGTATAAGAGCAAAGGGGCAGAACGCGTTCGGTATCTTGTCAAAGCACTTGAGAATCGTGCCCGACGGGATGGTGTCGATATACCCATCGAAACCAATACTCCTTACATCAATACCATACCTGCCCACAAGCAACCCCCCTATCCAGGCAATCGCGAGACGGAACGGCGCATCAAAAGCATTGTTCGTTGGAATGCCATGGCCATGGTTGTCCGAGCTAACAAAAAGACAGATGGATTTGGAGGTCTCGTGGGTGGCGGTGTGGGTGGGCACATCAGCACATTTGCTAGCAGTGCTACTCTCTACGAGGTTGCCTACAACCATTTTTTCCGCGGACGAGGTGATTCGGGGTATGCCGGTGACAACATTTATTTCCAAGGTCATGCGTCGCCTGGCATGTACTCACGAGCTTTTCTCGAAGGTCGATTGCCGCAAGCGAAATTGGAAAACTTTCGTCAAGAACTTCAACCCGAAGGCGGCCTTAGCAGCTACCCGCACCCGTGGTTGATGCCTGACTTCTGGGAATATCCAACCGTGTCGATGGGGCTTGGACCCATCATGGCCATCTACCAAGCCCGCTTCAATGAATACTTAAAGGACCGAAACCTCAAGGATACATCGGGACAAAAAGTATGGGCGTTCCTCGGCGACGGAGAATGCGATGAGCCGGAGACGCTCGGTGCGATCACCTTGGCCTCTCGAGAAAAGCTCGACAACTTGATCTTCGTCGTCAATTGCAATTTGCAAAGACTGGATGGCCCTGTTCGTGGAAACGGCAAGATTATTCAAGAGCTTGAGGCCATCTTCCGCGGAGCGGGTTGGAATGTGATTAAAGTGGTTTGGGGCAGCGATTGGGACCCGCTTTTAGAGAAAGATGAGTCGGGATTGCTCGCACAACGCATGACGGAAGTGGTCGATGGGCAATATCAAAAGTATGTAGGCATGCCCGGTTCCTATATTCGTGAACACTTCTTTGGCAAGTACCCCGAGTTGCTCAAACTAGTCGAGAACTACTCCGATGAAAAACTTGAAAAGATGAAGCGGGGAGGTCATGACCCCGAAAAAGTCTACGCTGCCTACAAAGCGGCTGTTGAACACAACGGACAACCGACAGTCATCTTAGCCAAGACGATTAAGGGCTACGGGCTAGGCGAAGCCGGCGAAGGTCGCAACATCGCTCACAATCAAAAGAAGATGAACGATAAAGAGTTGCTCGAATTCCGCAGCCGTTTTGGAATTCCTATCTCGGATGATGAAGTGGCTAATGCTCCGTTTTACAAACCTCCCGCAACGAGCCTTGAGGTCAAGTATTTGCAGGATCGACGAAAGAGTCTGGGGGGGGCCATTCCGAGCCGACCCACTAGTCATCCGAAAACCGACGTACCCAAGCTCGCTGACTATCGAAAATTCATTTCGACCCAACTCGAGGGCAAGTCAATTAGTACAACGAACGGATTTGTTAGATTGCTTGGTCGCATGGTCAAGGACAAATCCATAGGCAAGTTCATAGTTCCAATTGTCCCAGACGAGTCTCGAACTTTTGGGATGGAAGGCCTGTTTACTGAGATAGGAATTTACGCACACGCAGGCCAACTGTACGAACCTATCGATCGTAAGGATTCAGAACAGCTGGTGGGCTATTATAAGGAAGCTCGCGATGGCCAAATCCTCGAAGAAGGGATAACGGAAGCGGGTTCCATAAGCAGTTTCAACGCGGCAGGAACGGCGTATTCTGCGCATGGAATCAACATGATTCCCTTCTACATTTATTATTCGATGTTCGGTTTCCAACGGGTAGGTGATTCGATTTGGGCAGCCGCAGACATGCGAGCCAAAGGGTTCCTTATCGGCGGAACCGCAGGTCGAACCACGCTCAATGGCGAAGGGCTCCAACATCAAGACGGTCATAGCCACCTTAATGCAATGGCGTTCCCAACGGTTCGTGCATACGACCCAGCTTGGGCCTATGAAACGGCCGTCATCGTGCTCGATGGAATGCGACGATTATACCAAGAAGACGAGGTTGGCATTTACTACATCACTGTCCACAACGAAGACTACGAAATGCCTGTAATGCCTGACGGGATCGAGGAAGGAATCATTCGTGGGATCTACAAATACAAGTCACTTGATGTCCCCGGTGCCGCAGCACGCGTGCAACTTTTCGGAAGTGGCTCCATCCTGCGAAACGCACTGGAAGCGCAACAAATACTCGCCGAAAAATATGGTGTTGCTAGCGATGTCTGGAGCGTCACTAGCTATACACAACTGAGACGAGATGCTCAAACCTGCGAACGGTGGAACATGCTCCATCCTGACCAAAAACCGCGACAAAGCTACATTCAAAAAGTGCTGGAAGGGG
The DNA here is from genome assembly GCA_040080875.1 of Pirellula sp. GTDB lineage: Bacteria > Planctomycetota > Planctomycetia > Pirellulales > Pirellulaceae > JBKCUI01. The sequence continues at coordinate 864 of JBEBHM010000792.1, read as the reverse complement.
TCCAGGGGCCAATTATTTCTTCAAGTGACAACGTGCGAGCAGTGGGTGAACAGCTTTCGCCCTACCTAAGCTCCGACTACTTCGTTTTGGGCACTGATGGATTGGGACGGAGCGAAACACGCACGGCATTGCGCCGCCATTTCGAAGTTGATGCAGCTTCGATTACAATTGCTGCGCTCTACCGACTAAGCAAACAAGGTGTCATATCAGGTGTTGATGTGGCCAAAGCCATAAAAGCCTTGGACTTCGATCCCGAAAAACCAAATCCACTCTTTACCTAGTATCTCCAACCCATTCGAATTCCCACAAGCTAACTGCATAATATGGCAACCGAAATCAAACTCCCGTCGCTCGGCGAAGGCATCGAATCCGGAGATGTCCTTGAAATCTTGGTCAGCATTGGAGACGTGATCAAAAAGGGGCAATCGCTCATCGAGATGGAAACCGACAAGGCCACCGTATCCGTTCCAAGTTCGCATGCGGGAAAAATTCTGAGTATTTCGGTCAAGGAGGGACAGACAGTTCCCATTGGCGGCGTGATCGCCACCATCGAGGCCGTAGCCGCTGCGAGCGCACCTGCCACGCCTCCACCAACACCTGCAGCACCAACATCCACTCCGGCCACGGTAGCAGTGCCACCCCAACCTGCGGTTGCGACTCCGGCTGCCACACCTGCTCAAGTCAACGTCACTGCCCCCTTGGTCGTACCGCCAACTCCACCGGTTCCTGCCACACCGGTACCTGCTGCACTGCAACCATCAACACTTGCACCGGTCGGTTCACCGTTTGGTGACGAGATGATTCCCGCGGGACCTGCCATTCGACGTTTTGCTCGCGAGGTGGGTGTCGATTTGTCAGAGGTGG
>JBEBHM010000791.1:0-3924 GCA_040080875.1 Pirellula sp. | reverse complement strand
TCGAAGGGTCTGGCCGTTTCGAGTACGAGTAGGAGTACCATTTCATTGAGTACGAGTACGATAGAAACCCAAAAGATGTGGGTAAAGATGAGGCTGATTGATGGGGGTAGGAAAACCGTATTGATTCGTGGCGGGTGGCGTGCATGCGATTTATGCGAAAGCAATGGCTGCAAAGTTGCTCGGCTCCCGATCCTGCTTTACAATGGTTTCTCCTGCCCTCAAATTTTTCCGCCCCGGAAACTCCTTTTTCGAAGAACCGAAAGCATTGCGAATGCGTTGGTCCGTCGTTCTTGCAATCGTTTTTCTGAACGTTTTCGAACTAGTCGCATCCATTCGGCCATCGCTTGCTCAGTCCCCTAATTCTACGGCCCCGAGCAGTTCCGCTGCCATTCTAACGAATCCGCCTCAGGCCCGTGCGGCGCAGGCCGATGCTGCCGACCGGAGGTTGTTCAACAAGTTCCACAAAAAGTTATACCCTTTGCTGACCCATCCAGATAAAGGGTGCGTCGACTGTCATAACTCCGAGGGTACGTCGAGCTTGGTCCTTACAGGTAATTCGACCGATGACTTCCATACGTTGCTCGACGATCAGTATCTGAAACTCAAGGGTGTCGATACGTTGCTTAGTCGAGTTGCCACTCGTCACGACCAACGCCGCATGCCCAAAGATGCGGACCCATGGTCTTCTCGCGAAATTCAAAAGCTGCGAGCGTTCGTTCACGAAGTCGAAGATGCCGAACAACAAAACGGCGTGCGTGCCGATGAACAATTTCCCCGTTCCCTCTTGAGTCCTTACCGAGGTGAGAAACCGGCTCCGTCCGAAAGTCAATTTCTTACCTACCGACAACTTCAGGGCAAAGTCCGAGTGCTGTTCGAGGACGACTGGGTTCGGGGCGAGCGAGACCTATTCGCCGAAAACCTTGCCATGTTTGGAGGTGCCGACTTCAAAACTCGTTTTAACGAATCAAGCCAACCCACTGCGTCTTTCCTCATCGGTTTAGAAATGTTGGCCCGGGATGTTTCGAACCGTGCGTTTGAAACTCAACAAGGTCCGTTTCGGAATTGGCCGAATTTCGAAAGCCGCCCCTCTGCGTCTTTGTCATCGGAAAACGATGCTTATCGATCGGCGATCACTCAACTCTATCTCCGAATTCTTTATCGCCCCCCGAACGAACAAGAGACCTTGGAGGCATTATCGCTTTTGTGCCGCGTATTTGAACTTGAGGATTCGATTCAGCGCCGCGATGACGAATTAGGATTTGAACTGACCGTCCAGGACCCAGAGACTCTAATGGAACAGCGCCGCGCTATCCAGATTCCCGTGAGCGGCGATCGCTTGCAATTAAAGCAGATCCTGGTCGATCAATCGATTCCTCTTGAGTCACCCTCAATCAACGACGCTGAGACATCGGCAGAGTCGTCAGGCCGAAGCAAGAAATCGACCAAAGCGGACCGACAAGTGCTCTGCGATCGCGTTTATCTCGATTCCGATGCTGCCCAGCGGCTGGTAATTCACAACATCGGAACCATCCGCAACGTCTCCTTTGCCGGTCTCGAAATCTTGGATGCCAGCGGTACCCTGGTTCAAACGATAGAGATCGATTCGCCCGCTATTGAGTTGGAGGGTGCTTGGCAGATTGAGAACGAACGCGGCTTTCGAAGCTACGAAGATCGGGAGCAGCACAAAGGTGCGAGCTCGATTCGCGTAGCGTTGCAAGTTCCCCAACCAGGAGAGTTTCAAATCGCCATGCGTTGGCGTCGAAGTCCTCGCAATGCAAACAATGTGCTTGTCGAACTCTATAGCAAACAGGCCGGTAACCGACTTGCGGCTCAAGCGTCGCCAGCCATACCGCCCATCGGTGAAGCCCACTTCACCTTCGATTGCAGCAACGATACCGAGCCGTTCGCAAGTCCAGGTGGTTTGTTTCAATTTGACGAACAGAGCTCTGTCGAAATTCACAATCGAGGCACGATCGACACGGTCACGGCTGCGGCCGTCGGTTTTGTCAACGCTCAAGCCTCCGATCCAGCTTTTTTGGTCGACAGCAAAGAGGCCGAAGGACACAAACAGTGGAAGAGCTTTGATTCAGGACGTTTCAGGGCCTACAACACCAAAGGGACATTTTTGCACGACGACAATTCGCAAAAAGGGGAGCTTTCACTCTCGTATCAGCCCCGCACGAAAAAAGAGAGTGGCTGGAAGCCGCAAGATTTTTACCGTCTGCGCGTCTACTTCCCAGGCAAGAAAGATCAAGAATCTCAAGTTCCATTGATAGTTCGCGCAGCCAAATCGTCCCCCATTATACAGTTGACGTTTCCTCGGCTTGCGAAAGCGGACTGCACGCTCCGTATCGACGCTTCCTCGTCCTATACGGTTTCGCATAGTCGGCTCGAATACCTATGGAAACAAGTTTCCGGCACACGTGTGGTGATCGCCGACGAGCATGCGTCCTCGATCGAGTTCAAAGTCCCGAGGCGGAGCGTCGAACAAGCTGCCTGGACTGCCCTTTGTTCGGCGCTGATGCGTCATCCTGACTTTTTGTTCACCCGGCCACCGTCCTTGTTGGAGTGCGACGATCCGGCAACCAAGGATCGGCTTCGGTTGGTCAAGCTCGCGCTCGACTTAGTGGGTAGACCACCCACACGCCAAGAAACCGATCAACTCACAAGCGGAACAACGTTGCAAGCATTCACCGATCGTTTCTTGGATTCTCAAGAATTTCGCGATTTCTACCACCATCGAATTCGCTTAAACCTTGAGAGCCAAGGGACCGAAGTTCAAGACGAGCCCGTCCGGCTTTGGAGCTACGTCGCGATCAATGATCGTCCTTTTTCCGAACTGCTTACGGCCAACTATACGGTCAATCGGGAGATGCAGCGCACCGAGAGACCCTTGCATCACGGTCGGACCGGGATCTTAACCACCCCCGGATTTATTCAAGGCAAGCCGGGATTGCCACACTACAACTACGCCGCCCAAGTTTCCATGCTGTTCTTGGGCTTTGTCTATGAAGTTCCTGCGGAGATCGTCGATCAAAGAGTCGGAGTGACCGCCCTCGGAACGACCGACCCAAATTCCGTTTGCTACAGCTGCCACAAGATCCTCACGCCGCTTGCATTTCAACGCTTGGAATGGAATGATGACGGAGTTTATCGAACCAAGGATGATGACGGACAGCCGATCGATGCTAGCGATCAAAATGCATCCGAGGACTACCCGTTCCCAGGCAAAGGGATGGAAGCGTTTACGACACAGGCGGTCAAAAAAGAACGCTTTATTCGCACCATCATCAATACGCACGTTAATTTTTACTTCGGTCGACCCATGCGTTTTCGCGACGATGAACGGGTCCTGTACAAGCGACTTTGGGATGCGGTGCATCGAGACGGATTCAAGATCCGCTCGCTGATCCGCGAGATCGTGAATTCGCCGGAATACTTGAACTGAGACTACTCTTACTTGGGAATTGATACACGTCTATGTGCGAGCCCTGTCAAGTGGACGAGCAAGTCCAAACCCGCTTAGGTCCGCATCTCCGAGGCGGACAACCCATCGTCTCGGAGATACGCTGCTACGTAGGTCCGCATCTCCGAGGCGGACATCCCAGCGTTCCGGAAATACGCAACGACGGAACTGCCACACACGAAGATGCTGCAGGTCAGTTGGCGACGCCACCTCGGTACTCTCGGCGAAAAATGCTCGGCCGGTCGCTGACCTCGATCGCCGGTCTCACCTGTGCCGATTTCCTTTCCTACTTTGCAGCGTTTGGGATGCCTGATGAGAGCAAGGCCACGCGAATGTCAGCTGACGCTACGCGAGCGGCCGACAATCCTCGATTCCTAGTGTATTGGTACCTCGAGGGAGGTTGGTGCGGCTATGACATGTTCAATCCGGTCAATACAGAAAACAACGTTATCAAACGA
>JBEBHM010000790.1:0-3925 GCA_040080875.1 Pirellula sp. | reverse complement strand
TGAACGCGATGGCGCAGACGTTTCTCATCTATCTCCTTCGTCATTGCTATCGAAATACGCGATTGAACACTCTCGCGTTTTCGAGCAAGACATTTCGCAACTTGCTCCTGGAGCCCTACCAACGATAAGAATTCAGAATCCAGACTATGAGCGTGCAACTGGATTTATGACGTTGGCAATGATATGCTTGTTTTGTTCTGCATTGGCATCGTTTTGGATTTCGTTCCTATGGATTCCATTCTTGGTTGTCGTGCTTTTCAGCGTCGCATGGGTCAACCATGTAGCTCAGAATTCACGACCAACATCCGTCACATTTGGCGAACTGAAGACGATGCGTGACCTATGCCGGACACTCGCACCCGGACTACGCACGTAACAAAACCATGCACCGAAGCATCCGATCGGGCGTTTTTGACTTTCGAAACCTCACTAGCGGATGCTCGGTGATGGTTGGCGTTCTTTTGGTCGGGCATCTATGGACTCATTCGAAACAGTCGTTGCGACGATTCTTGAACGTGACGGTTTCTGGGTTCGGACGTCATTGAAAGTTGAGTTGACCAAAGCTGAGAAACGTGAAATAAATCGTCCGTCGTCGCCACGATGGGAGATTGATGTTGTCGGATACCGCGCTGGGGACAACTTACTACGAGTGGTCGAGTGTAAGTCCTATCTTGATTCCGGTGGTGTCAATATGTCCGCGTTCGATCCAGCATCGAAATTTTCCAGTAGGTTTAAACTCTTTAACGAGCAAACCACGCGAGAGGTTGTGTTTAGACGACTTGTCTCGCAACTCGTCGAGTCCAAAGCTATTCAACCGAATCCACGAATCGAATTGTGCTTGGCTGCAGGGAAGATCGTCAATGGCAATACTGATCCCATTCGAGTACACTTTGACTCTATGGGTTGGTTGTTGTTCGACCCTGAATGGCTGCGTCAGCAATTGCTTCACATTGCTGCAGATGGATACGACAACGCAATCGCATCCGTGACTGCCAAACTACTCCTGAGATAAGCAAAAGAACAATGTGGTGCACCGAAGTCGCCGCCGGTGCTTTCCTGACTTTTTGAAACGTGGTTTCCGGCGACATCGGTGACCACGGGCGTTCTGCCACTGATTGCACATGACGTTCATCGCACTCGAACACGGATGCCCTCGCGTTGTTGAATCGCTGTGGACCCTAAGACTCGATCGTTTAGCGGTAGTAAAGCGCGTGTGGGAACACTGCAAAGCGTTCGATGCAGACTCTCGATATGACCTCATCGTGGCTCATGTGCCGCAGGTCACTCCATTGCAACGAATGCTAGCGTACACTCTTTACAATCCATCCGTTGACATCACTGCGACCTGGACAAAAGTTGGCGACCGCTTGCCCTCCGACCTGCTCGATTCTGTTCGTGCGGCACTCGAAAATGACGACGATATCATCACACAGTGGTTCGATAGCAATCAAGTGATGAATCTGCTAGAATCGGCATCATCGTGGGACGAGCTGGTCCTCGCAGTTCGGTGCATTTGCGGTGAACATGAAACGAATGGAAAGGCGTCTGCGTACGTCAATCGAGTTCTCAACGCAAACCGAATTTAGGCAGAACAATGCGATGCACCGAAGTCGCGGGTCGGCCCTTTCCTGGTGGTCAGTTTTCTTGCCGCGACATCGGTGATCGCGGTCGTTCGTCCCTGGAGAATTGATGGCGTTTCCTGACGCGGAAAATTCGATCGTCACAGAGGATAAACTTTGCGACTACCTGCTCAATCCCTCGCATCCAGTTGGCGGACCTAAGGCTGCCTGGTTTGCTTCGATTGGATATACCCGTGAAAATTGGACAGAACTTCGCGATGACTTGTTAGCAATCGCCACATCGTGCAAAGACTTTGTTGCTAAACCTTCTCCGTTTGGTGTAAAATACGAAACGGTCGGTGATCTGGGAACAGAAGGTCATAGACCCGGAACAGTTGTTGCCGTATGGATTGTCGAAGAGAATTTACCACCTCGATTGGTTACTGCATACCCAGGAAATAGCTGATGATCGCTGAACATGCGATGGTTGTATTGAATTGCGATAAACCTTCCTCTGGCTTGTATGCTGGGGACGTCGGGGCGGTTGTGCATGTATACTCGAACGGTGTTGCTTACGAGGTCGAATTTGTCGATGGTGATGGAACGACTGTTGCTTGCATTACCCTAGATGCAAAAGATGTTCGCAATATCGACCGAGGCGAGCTCCTGCATACTCGTCGTCGCGAAGACGGGACGAACAAAATGTTGGACCGAAGCGGCGGTCCGACCGCTTCCTGATGGTAAGATTTTTGGCCGCCGCTCGGTCAACATTGGCGTTCCGCAGGTCAATACTCCGATCGCGGTGCTGACCGAAAACACTTTCGCAATTTGTACTTGGTCGATAGAGACGCAGGCGGTTGATTGGCGACGGCGATTCACTTCAATCGTCGCTGGCTAAGTCGTGGATTGCATTATCATGCATCCACGCAAAACTGGCCCATGATTGCAGCGAGTCGATCGGAATCATACGAATTACGGATTCGTGTTCCAGACCTTGGACACGCTGACCGAAAACAAGCGGAACCAAGGGATGCAGCTAAGCCCTCGATCAACCGCACTATTTTGGAATTACGTTACTTGCTCGGGCTACCTGATCCCGGGCGTTACGTACTAAACTTGAGGAACTATGGACGCCATCGATCGACGAGAAGCATCATCGGGCAAAGTGAGCTACTCAGATCTCGTTGTACTGCATGAGACATCAAAGTCCCGCGTGGTAATGGTTCCTTTTTTTGTCCCGCATTCTGATCACACAGAACTTGCCGTAAAGCTGGTGACCTATCGTAAAGCCCCACCTCCGAATGATTGGGCATTGGTCGAAGACAAGTCACTTTCACTGAAAGAACAGGCTGCGCGCAAGCTTCTAGAGTCGCTTAAAAGCCATTTAGCCGTTTCGGAACAAGATCATGACGGCAACTTTCTGGTTGTCCGCGTATCACAAGGGACGGCAGATATTGGAAAACATGACCCTAAAACTGTCGCGACAGCGCTTACAAATGTTCTGAGCCAGAAGGACATCCTCACCCATTTGGTCAACGTCGATCTTAGTGAAGAGTTTATTCGTGCGTTCCGCGGTGCGATACGACTGAAGGAAATGCAATTGGCCGTTACACGGCTTCGCGAGTACCTCGAAAACGGCGAGACGTCGGAACAGATCTATCAGGATTGGTGCGATGCACATACGTGGGCCTTTGGAAACGCCTACGTTGTCAGGGATAAGGTCCGAGCGATTTCTGCTGGTGACAAACTAGACATGCTTCTACCTACGGTGATTTCGGGCTATCGCGACTTGGTTGAACTCAAACGTCCAGATATGACTGTCTTGAATTGGGACGATGCACATGAAAACTACTATTTCGCCGCTGAAACTTCAAAGGCAATTGGTCAATGTCATCGTTATCTTGACGTTCTGCATGAAGTTGCGGCAAATGGCTTACGTGATCATCCGGAAATCGTCGCCTACCACCCAAGAGCCATTCTGATTATTGGGCGATCCAATAAATGGGATTCAAAAAAGCTTCGAGCGCTGCATGGATTGAATCGCCGACTATCAGGGATCACTGTAATGACGTATGATCAATTACTTGCTCAAGGCGAGAGGCTGATAGAAACTGTTTCAGCTGCAACGCTGTCGTCGGAACCGAACAATGAGGAAGACAATTCCGCTTGGGACGATCCGTTCTAAACCAAGAAGTACGTAACAATCCGATGGACCGAAGACATCTGAGTCAAGGGGTCAAGGGTCATGATGATTTTTCTTAACAAAGTTTTGGATGTTCTTCGTTGAGTTATAGACGGATTTTCCACGGTCGATTCGAGCTTTGGAACGAATCGTGCACTCCATTTGAATTTTCGGGATAGCTATC
>JBEBHM010000123.1:0-14740 GCA_040080875.1 Pirellula sp. | reverse complement strand
TTCTCGCCTGCCGTGCAAAAGGAAACCGTGGTGGCCAAAATCGCGGTATGAAAAAACGCTAAAGCAATTGTTTTCGAAAGGGAAAGAAATTTCGTACGGAGCAAGTGCATGGTAGGAAATCCCGAAGTTTGGGCTGTGGTTGGGTCCATTTTAGCGTGTTGGAACAGGGCCATTGTAAATCCGCCGGGCCCTTGGCGACAAAACCTGCAGTTTAGATCGTTGTAGCCCTGTCGGATGGAATCCACCCGTCCCGATGACTGATTATACCCGTCCAGCAACGGGACCCGACATTTCCTCCTCATCGAGAATCATTTTTTTCCGAAGCGAGTCTTGCGTTCAGTCCAGTTCGCAAGGAGCCTCGCTCTCCCGTGGTTTTGACCTATGTTTTGGCGTTGAAAGAGTACACGCTATCGCGGGACGCTTGCCGGTGACCTTCGTACCGTGTTTGCGATTCGACTAGTGCTTTGTGACAGCTAAGAATTAGGGTTGTCGGCATTGGGTGGCACGACCCTGAGTCCTCGGGTGGGCGTATAATTCCCATCTTTCCATCACGCCCTTCGCAAAGCCTCAGAGCGTGCCACCCTAAAATCAAGCAGTTACAGAGCACTAGGCTAGGCTAGGAGTACCATTAGCTAACGAGATGCGGCGAGTAGGGTCAGAAGGCGAGGGACCCCTTCGCGCGGTCCGTCGAACCATTCGTTCAACGCTAGTATTTCCAATCCGGCATCGTTCGCTGCCGATGTGAAATCGCTTATGTGATGCATGTAAACTTTCAGTTCCTCAGTGCCCGCACTGGTTTCGAAGCGAGCTTTTGAACCAAGGTACTGTTTGAAAGGATGCAACTCGCTGACGTGAATGTGACCACCCGGCGCAAGTCGAGCTGCCGCTTGTGCAAACACGTGGGGAAGGTCTTCGACGTGTTCGAGAACGAGGTTAAAGGTGATGAGATCAAAATGCGATTCGCGCATGGTCCAAGGCATTGTAATGTCTAGTCTTTGCCAACAGACGTTTTTCGCAGTCACTTTTTGCTTTGCGATCGACATCATCTGCTCCGAGAAATCGACCGCTACAAGTTTTTGGCAATTCTTGGAAAGCCAAAGAGTGTTTTTGCCAGTGCCACAACCTATTTCCAAAATCGTCGCATACGGCCTCGATTCTAAGTTCTTCTGAGTAGCGATCGTGTCTTGATCGCGAGTCTTGTTTTTCATCGAATCGTATGTTTCCGCCCATCGGTCGTACGCTTGTTCGACATTCATGATTCAGGATTTAGCGGTTCGCATGGTTGGCAGGAATCAATGAGATTTTATGACACTAGTCGGCGAACGCCACCTCGAATGGCCTCGTTGGCCTCGTTCCAAGGCTCCGCCTTGGAACGCACTGCCTCGGAGGCTCCGCCTCAAGTTCCGATCAAGCTGTTATGCAACTGACTCTGGTACGGCAGACGGAGCCTGCAAGACAGTGGGTTGCGAAGCGCTCGCGTCGGAAAACTGATTGGGTTGTCCGACGTTGAAGTCGAACCGGCGATCGGCGAACCCTACCACAAGGAGTTTATGCACATCTCAAAGATATTTCCGACTCGCTTCCTTTCGGCCGCGCACGACGCGGTCCTAATTCGTGCCAGACTTACGGCAACCTATGAACTTGTGCAGATAGCGACGCAGGCGATTTGAAAGGCGATTCCAAGCGGATTGACGGTGCATATGGTTGTTGAAATCAACTGTTGATGGCGGTTGATCATTCCACTCCTTCGCGAAGGAGCGTGTGGCATGCGACGCAGCTTGTGGTGAGTTGATTGAAAGCTAACGTAGCACCTTCGGCATTGCGACGATTGGCTTGCCGAATAAGCTCTTGATTGGCTAGCTCAAAGCTATGCAGTTGAGTCTTGTAGTCTTTGTTGGATCGACGCACAAACCCTTCGAGCTTGCCGAGCAGTTGCATTTTTGTAGCGTCCGTCGCAAGCTTCTCAAAGTCCCCCTTGGTCAAGGATTCCAGAATGGACTTGGAATGTTCCAATTTCTTGGCCATCCAAAAGCTCATGGTCTTTTCCGTCGTCACTTTCGGAACGTCATCGACAACGTCAGCTACCGCAGGCAATTTCTTGGGACGTTCAGGCTGCTGTCCATAACAAACCAAGCATATCAATCCAACTCCCAACGCAATCATTAATCTTGGCATGAACCAACCCTCCATTGCATAAACTGTATTCAAAGACGTTTGAAAGTCAGCGACACGCACTGCACTCACGAAAATCACATAGCAACACAACATCCGTCAGACGCAACATCCGTCAGACGCAACATCCGTCAGACACAACGGCACCCTGACGCAACGAACGTACCAAGAAAAGGTAAAGTACAAATTTTGAACGGAGGGAGCTGAATTCTGTCATTCGCAGCAATAGTACCGCCCCAAGACACCTGCGAATTCTTTACAAGTGTGTGGCATGCCCAATGCGGCACGCCCAAAGCGATAGAGGTGGGCGAGGGAAGTGTGGCAATGGTCCCTAGGATTCACACGCCCTTCGCAAAGCCTCAGGGCGTGCCACACATGCAGATGTCCACTGTTTTCATTGCGCCGAAAAAGGGACGATCTCCTGTAGCTCTGTGGCACATGTTGGTGCCAAAGGGAGTCATTCTGTGCAACCCTCACACCTCGCACCTCAACCCACACACCTTAAACCTAACGCCTTAAGTCTTAAGCCTCTAACGACTCGTGTCGCGGAGCGACACGGCTACTTAGCGTGTTGCGAAGATGGTGGCTTCGACTTGCAATTGAAGTCGCTCGGAAGCGGCGACGGCATCGGAAGCATCGATGGCGATCCAGACTGGGATCGCGCGGAAATCGGAACGAGCCATCGGATTTGGGAATCGCAATTGAACGGCGCCCACCACTCGGTCGATGCGTTGCACGCGGCCTTTGAGTTTGGTCGCCAACGAAGAGGATCGAAGCTCGACCGGATCGTCGACCGCAATGCGAGCAACGTCCGCTTCATGCACTTCGGCGACACAGACCATCTCGGCTAAATTTGCAAGCTCGATTAAAGGAATCTGTGCGGTCCGCTCACCAGGTTCGGCATTGACGCTAATGACCACGCCATCGATCGGAGATTCCATCTTGGCTTGCTCGACCTGCAATCGAATCAACTCGATTTGTTTCTCAAGGCTCGCGATGGGAGACGCGCGGTCGACGAGTCGGCTCGCTTGGATGGCCGCATCCAATCCTCGCTTGGCTTGCGTGACTTGGAGCTTTCCAAGTTCGACCGCTTGTTCCGCTGCAAGGGACGCTTGCTCGCTCATTGAGCTTACCCTGAGCAATTCGTTTTTCTTGGACTCCAATTCGACGGTCCCGATGGCTGCTCGCGTAAGAGGGGAATTGCGAAGAGACTGCAGCTGGTCGATTTGCTTCGTGAGCGATTGAAGTTGTTCGTTCCCTTTGAGCGTAAGCTTCTGCTGTGAAACTGCCTGTTCCAACATTTTCGAAGCCGACTCTTGTTTCAGGGTAGCTGCGTCAATCGCCAATTGCGATTCATCCCGTTTGACCAGGAGGGCGTTTTGGGCTTCTTCTCGCCGCATGATTGCTGCTTCCAGTTCGAGAGTCCTCAGCTGCAGACTCTGCATCACGAGCAACCTTTGTCCCTTTTGAACGGCTTGACCGGGCTTGACGAGGATTTGTTCGATGCGATCGCCCGGCAACGCACTCAGGCGAACGAATCCACGAGCAGGTTGCAATCGGCCTTGGGCTAGAACTTGGCCCGGCTTGGCGGACTCGACCATCGTCACTGGGCGGGAAACGATTGGATCGGCCAGGAGGCGCGAGGGTAGATTGGCGTTTGAGGATGGGTTGCACCCAACGAGCGAGCCCACCATCGCGATTGCCCCGAATGAGCACAGGCCGATGCGTGGCGTCCTCAGCATCAATGTTAGGGTAGTGGGGCCGTTCATTTCGATTGGATAATATATAACGACGAAGCTAACTCGAATTGGGCCAAATGAAACACGTTCAAAATAGATTACACTGCAAAGCGAGAGAGAGTCGTGAGTCGACCTAACATTTTCTTGGTTCCGTCGAAGGAGTGATAGGGTGTTACCAGGTAGCGTGCAACGTGCAACCGCGTTTGATCCAAGTATTCGGATGCGTACGGTCGAAAACACTCCGCCATCGATTCGAGCGTCAAAACTTTGCCATTACTTTGGAACAGGTGAACTTCGAAAACAAGTCTTGTTTGACAACAACCTCACCGTTTATCCAGGTGAGATTATCATTATGACCGGTCCAAGCGGTTCTGGCAAAACGACGCTTTTAACGTTAATTGGAGCATTGCGACGCGTCGGCGAAGGTCAACTTACGGTTCTCGGCCAACAGCTTGAGGAAGCATCTGCCAGCCAACTTGTTCAGTTTCGCCGAAAAGTGGGATTCATTTTCCAGGCGCACAATTTATTTGAGTCCTTGACCGCGACGCAAAACGTCCGCATGTCGCTCGAATTGACCCGAGTTGGTTCCATGCGCGACAACACAAAAGAGGCCAAAGAGATGCTGGAGCGAGTCGGGCTGGGACATCGCGCCGGACATAAGCCAAAGCAATTGTCAGGGGGACAGAAGCAACGTGTGGCCATCGCGCGCGGGCTTGTTCACAATCCCATGCTGGTTTTGGCAGATGAACCAACCGCCGCGTTGGATGAACAGAGCGGTCGGACGGTGGTCGAATTATTGCAGCGAATGGCGTCGGAAAACAAAACCACGATTGTGATTGTCACGCACGACAATCGTATTCTCGATGTGGCCGATCGAATTATTACCTTGGTGGATGGACAGATTCGAAGCGATGCGTTGGTAAAAGAAGCCGCGATTTTGACGCAGATGTTGGCAAAGTGCAGCATTTTTGATCGGGTCACACCCCGTACCTTGACGCGAGTTGCCGACGAAATGACGATCGAATCCGTTCCGCCGGGAGTTCAAGTCATTCGCGAGAACGACCCTGGCGACCGATTTTTCTTGATTCGCGAAGGAAGCGTGGTTGTGAAGCGTGGAAACCCGGAGGTCGAAGTGGTCCGACTCAGCGCAGGGGATTTCTTTGGCGAAACCGCCTTGCTAACCGGCCAACCTCGCAATGCCAGCGTTTACACCCTCGAAGAATCGTTGCTTTGCACGTTGAGCAAGGCGAGCTTTCAATCCGCAATGGCGGACTCCGCTTCGCTCGAAATGGAGGTTCGGGAAGCTTATTTTGATCGCAAGTGATGCATCATTCGAAAGTCGGCAACGCCGAATCCAGGCTTGCGATTTCGGGACTATTCAGCGACCATATTGAGTTCCAAGCTGTTTGAATCGTTCTTGTGTCACGCATTTCCAGCCAGAGCAAAGTCACCATCCGTGAGTTCGTTTTCTACCATCCGACGCGCATTGATTAGTGTCAGTGATAAACAGGGTCTGGGCGAATTTGCTAAAGATCTCACGGCGCTAGGTGTCGAGATTTTTAGTACGGGAGGTACGCGTGAATACCTCTTGGCCCAGGGAATACAGGCTCAAGACGTGGCTGCCTATACAGGATTCCCTGAAGTGATGGCAGGCCGCGTCAAAACTTTGCATCCGAAGATCTTCGGTGGCATATTGGCCAGGCGCGATGTCTCCGAGGATCGCACGGCCTTGGAATCTCATCAGATTCTGGAATTCGATTTGGTAGTCGTCAATCTTTATCCATTTGAATCCACGATTCGAAATCCTGAGGTTCGCTTGCCGGAGGCGATCGAACAGATCGACATCGGAGGACCAAGCTTGATTCGAGCCGCAGCCAAGAATCATGCGTTTGTCACTGTTGCGACCAACCCCAGCCAATACCCTTTGATTGCAACCGAAATCCGAGTCCATGGCGGTACCAGTGACGCAACACGTTTGCGGCTGGCCGCCGAATGCTTTGGCGAAACGGCACGCTACGATGCGAATATCGCCAGTTACCTTTTGAAATCGGTGGTTGCGGATTCGATGCATTCCGGCAGCGTTGACGCGACGCAACTGATGCCATGCAATATTTCGATGCCCCTGCAACTCAAGTGTGGGCTGCGGTATGGCGAGAATCCGCATCAAGCTGCAGCGTTATATCGGTTGCCGGGGCGAGTCAGCGCTTCGCTCGTGGATGCTCAACAACTCAATGGCAAAGAGCTGTCCTACAACAACCTGCTTGACCTAGATAGCGCGCTCAGCACGGTTCGATGCTTTGCCAAGCCCTCTGCGGTGGCCATCAAACACAACAACCCCTGTGGTGGCGCTTCGGCGCATAAACTTGCCTTTGCATGTCGCAAGGCGCTTGCGGGAGATCCGCTCAGTGCATTCGGTGCCGTCATCGGATTTAACACCACGGTCGACGTGGATACGGCCGAGGTACTGTCCGAGCCCGGGTTGTTTATCGAAGCCATTGTGGCTCCTGAGTTTACTCCCGAGGCGGTTCGAATGCTTCAAACCAAACCCAAGTGGCGGGACAACGTTCGACTTATGCAAACGGGTCCGCTCGGCGCACAGCCGCTTGAACTGAATTACCGATTCATCAGTGGGGGCGTTCTGGTCCAGCAGTCCGACAATCAACCTCCTATAAACCTCAATTGGAAAACTGTCACCAGCGTATCGGTGGCCGAGGAGCTCTGGGACGATATCGCCTTTGGATGGGAAATGGTTCGACACGTCAAAAGCAACGCCATTGTCCTTGCACGGGATGCCGCGTTGGTCGGCGTGGGCGCAGGACAAATGAGTCGGGTTGACAGTGTTGAGATCGCGATTGAAAAATCGGGGGACCGATCGCAGGGAAGTATTTTAGCGTCGGATGCTTTTTTCCCATTCCCAGACTCGATCCATCGAGCCGCCAAAGCCGGAATCATCGCCATCATCCAGCCCGGCGGTTCACGCAAGGACGATGAAGTCATCGAGGCTTGCAACGAACATCGCATCCCGATGATCTTTACCGGCCAGCGGCATTTCAAGCACTAAAATCCAGTGGACCGATCTTCCTCAAGACCGTTGCTCGCAACGAACGAGGTTTGGTAGTAAACTTGAGGCTGAGCTCTTTTAGATTCTTATCCAACTTGCCAACGCAGTTAGCAAAGGTCGAATCATGTTGGTTTTGTACAGGCTAGTTTCGCTTCCGATTTTCTTGAGTTGGTTAAGTATCTTGGCAAACCCCATCTGGGGACAAGACGCTTCGCCAATGCGTGGCACGAGCATTGCGATCGCCGGTGTGCATGAGGTGGTTCTCGTCCCCGACAAGCTGCGATTGATGTTGCTAATCAAAATCGAAAGCCGAGATGGAAAACGCGCCTTGCAATCGTTGACCGAGCATCAACAAAGAGTCACCAAGGAACTTGAGGCAATGGGCGCGGTTGCGGGTTCGATCGAGATGACGAAACCCATCATTAGCGTTGGCGTTCCTGGGGTGGACGATCCTGAAGCGGCCAGGAAACGCGCCAAGCAACAAGCTGCTCAGTTACGAAACATCAACATCCGAGGAAGAGCGCAGGCCGATGAAGTGGACGATGAGTCCGAGTTGCCTCTCGTTTATACGGCATCGACGCGACTCGTTGCAGAATGGCGACTTTCGAAAGAAGACGAGGAGTCCAATCTGCTTCTTCCCATAAAGATCCGCGCCGCAATCGATCAGAACGATTTCAAGGGACGAAAACATCGCGTGGTTCTCAACGAAGACGAACAAAAACTGATCGCTCCTCTCTTGGGCGTTAATATTTACACCAGCGAGCGTACAATTCCCGAAGTGCTTCTGTTTTTCGTCGGCAAGATCACCGAGACGCAAGAAGAGGAAGCCACCAAGGAGGCTTTCAAAAAGGCCCAACAACAAGCTGGGACGTTGTCGCGAGCCGTCGGAAAGAAGGTGACCGGTATTCGCTCCGCTACAATTTCGCCGCTCCAATCGTCATCCGTCAACAGGACCTTGGATTACGGTTCTAACAGCCAACTCATCCAGTCACTGTTACGAAAAGACTTGCGAGAATCCATTCACGAAGACGCTAACCTCTTAAAGCAGCAAATATCCGTATCGATTCAATTCGAAACCGAGTGAGCATTCTCCGGCCTTAAAAACAAAAAGCATCCCGATGTGGATCGGGATGCTTGTGAGTAGTGAGTAGAGCAATTGTCCCAATTGCTTCGGAACGATTGGGATCGTTCGACTGTTTTGGAAACGATTGAAGACAATCGTTTTACTCTAGTTCATTGCCACTTTGTTTGAGGATTGCTCGGATTCGAAATCGAATCGAAGTTCCAATTTGTCGCCACCGATCAGTCGAATGGTCTTTTCCTTGGTGATGCCTTTGTAGGTCACTTCGATTTTGTAGTCGTCCCACGCTTCGCCTTCGCGAAGTTGTTTGGTTCGGTACACTCGCGATTCGCCGCTGCTCTTGGTTGAGTTCTGAGCGAGTATGACTTTGGCATCTTCGGGAACACTCAACGTTAGAACCGTTTCCACGGGATCATCGGTATTCTTAAGATCGAACGTCAACTCTTCGCCGTAACCACTGTTGATCACAACGGTCTTGTTTTGAGTGATTTCTGAGCCATCCTCCTTGGGCAATACGGCTTTGACCTCAAACCGATAGGCTTCGTTTTCTTTTAATTCACGACTGACGAAATGTCGTACATCCCCTTTGGTCGTCGTCAAGTTTCCGTTGACGTAAACTTTGGCTGCCTCGGGCAGTTTGACGGTCAAATGAACTTCGTTGGGTTGAATCGAGCTGTTGGAAGCGAGCTTGCTAGCGGATTGAATATGGTTCGACGCACCGGACATGATGGGCGAATATTCAGGTGCAACAACGGAACCGGAGCTTTCGTAAGATCCTTCGATGTGCATGGGAGTCGAATAGCTTTCGTAGCTGCCGTAGTTCAACGCAGAACCGGAACTTCCACCGTAGGTTGGAGCATAGGAATGCCCAGACGAGCCGCTCGTGACGTAGCTACTGCCATAGTAACTGCCGCCAGATGAACCGCCTCCGACCGAGCCGCCACCGGTTGAACCTGAATGACGAATGGCATAACCACCGGAACTGCCATGTCCGGTACTACCGTAGCCATAAGCACCTCCCGAGGAACCGCCACCTACGGAGCCGCCGGAAGAGCCATAGGCTGCTCGAGCAGCTCGATGGTGGACAAGGTTATGGACGCGAGCCCCGATTCGACGAAGGGGCCCCACATATCCACCCGACGAGCCTCCGCCGTAATAAGCGCCATAGCCGCCGCTCGATCCGTACGCTGCAGCGCCACCGCCACTGGATCCGTATCCCCCACTTGACCCAAATCCTGCCTGAGCAGCGTTTGCACAAACCAAAAGCAACGCAACAAGCGTTGATCCTGACAACCATCTCTTCTGTATATTTCTCATGACGTCCCTCCGGGTTCAGAAACAAAGCTGCGTCACCTCGCAGCTACTTCTTAACCTACTGAGGATATCCTGATCCCTCGTTAGATCAAGCAGACTGGGCAAAATTTAGGGAATAGGCTGATTGGATCGATTACAACGAGGCAAAGATTCGATTGTAAGACCACCAGCATATGGCCGCACAGGCTGCGATCATGGCGAGGGTATAAATAACGTTTACGATCGACCACACCCATTTTTCCATTACCGTGAACGCCGGACTAAGCCAAAGGAGTGGTAGTCCCAAGAAACCGGTCACAAAAAACAAAATGGCTAATATCGTCCGTTTCGAACCGAGGACCTTTTGTTTTGCGTCTTGCTCGCGAGACTTCATATCAAAGCCGATGAAATTTTACGGTTATGGACGGAATACACAGAATCAAAAATCCTTCGATCGCATTTGCGACTTTGCTTCGGTTCACGAAGTATCAGACAGGCCCTGCGGCCGCGGCTAGGATAGCTGCAACTGAAACCTGGAAACCTGGAATCCGAACGGACTCTACCGTGGATGCATCGTCATGAATGACAATTTCGTACCGGTGATCGCTGAGCCGATGCACGGTTAGGGATCGATTCTCAGGGTCGATGAGCCAATATTCAGCGATACCTGCTTGCGCGTATTCGATCGATTTGATTTCAACATCGCGGCGTCGATTTTCTAAACAGGGACTTACAACCTCAAGTACCAAATCAGCTCCGTCGGGATAACCGTCCGTTTCACTTCTTCCGTTCGAAACAAACACTACGTCAGGTTCACGAAACTTTCGTGGCCACAAACGAACTGGCATTGGAGCAATAAAGACCTCGCCCAATCGCTGTTCGGAAACACACTTGGACATCAAAACGAAAAGATACTGAACGATTCGCTGATGCTCCTTATTCGGGATATCGAGAACCTCGACGCACCCGTCGTCAAACTCAACCAATGGACCACCCTCAAGGCCAAAGTAATCCGCTTCTGTCCAGCCACCCTGCTCAGGGTAAAACAATGCGATCCGCCACGCCGGTTGTCCGAGGTCGTTTAATTCGGGTTCGGGAGGATGAGTGGGCATTTAAAGTATTAGGTTGAAAGCCGCTAACTTGCTTGTAACCCATTTGACTTGGAGTGTTAGTTTGGGTCAAGTTATCACTCGAATTATTGCTGAGGCTGTGGCTGAGGTGGTTGGTTTTGAGGTTGCCCGCCTCCAAATAATCCGCCTCCACCGAAACCCGGAATCGGGAGGTTTTGCAAGTTCGGAAATTGAGGCATGTTTTGTTGTACGCCTTGTTGCATCTGCTGCATCCCTTGCTGCAGTGGTCCAAGTTGTTGCGAGATAGGACCTAGCAATTTGCTGAGGCCCTTGTCGATTTGCTTTTGGGCTGCACCTTGTAACGCCGCTGTGGCCAATTGCTGACCGATGGTCGCAAAGCTGTTGAGGTCCATCTGCGGGCGCTGAATGGTTCCCCGGATAGGGATTTGAATTTGCTGCCCGGACAAAGATTGAAGCATCGGAGTCTTGTCGATCCAGTCTTTGAGAATGGGAACGGAAGCGATCAACTCGAGCTGTCCATCGATACCGACGGAGCCTGACGTATTGATAACTACGTCCCCTGCTTGTATTTGCAAATTGCGGTGGGCGACTCGGCCTTTCTCGACATCGAAGCTAATTTTTTGTTCAGGCAATTGCAACCAGCTGACCGGCTGTCCACCTCCGTCGGTGGCACCGGCTCCTTTTCGAAGCGCCCGAACTTGATTGACAAGCATCAACACTTGATCTGCCAATGGGCCAGGTCCTACGTTGGCACCGTGCACTTGCAATTGTCCTTGAATGGTCTGACGCTTCCAGTCGGTTGGCACGACCTCGGCCTTGTCGATTTGCAAGCTCAGATTTCCTTGAACGCTGGTCACATCGGCCAACAACGGAGCGACATACTTAAGCCAACCTTGGCACATTTGACGAGTGATGGCGACGTTGTCGATAACTTTTTCTGGGCTTTGGGAGATGACAATCGGATCGCCGGCAACATTGCCATCCAGGTTCCAACGCAATACGCCTTGTGAGACTGGGATTTCGGCTTTCGAAACAAACCGACCGTTTTCGATCTTGAGGGGAACTTCTGCGGCACCGACATCGATACCGACCACGTTGGCGCTGTCCCAACCGATCTGCGATTTGGCTTGCAACGAATCAGCCCAGTTGCCACTTTCGCTAGACGTCCAAGTAATTTCGAGGGGCTGAGTTTTCTGTCCTTGCACAGCAAGATAGTCGCCGGTCCAAGGCCGTAAGCGTTCTGCCACGCGAGCTGCGTCGTACATAACATTTCCCACGGACACCACCTGAGTCTTCTTGCCCTGTGTGGTCATGGTGGTTTTTCCCGCGTATGCGATCCACTCGGTCATCACCTGCGCATTGGGAACCTCTAGCTTTCCGGTGCTGATCTCATAGCGGCCGTCCATGACCAATTTGGCTTGCGGCTCTTCCCATAGAACACTCACAGCATTGGATCGAGAGCCGCCGGTACTTACTAACTGGCCTGGGCCAGCAACCTTATTCTGCTGGAGCGCCCGAATTTTTGTTGCATCGGAGACCAATTTCCAAGCGAAGTTGTGCGGATCGACCTCCCATGCGATTTGTCCGGTTACATCTCCATCGACGGTGACTTCTGCAGATGCGGCAGCGTCCGACGACGGTTTCTCGTTGCGAATGGCCGACATCAGCTGAGTGGGTTGAATACGAAATCCGGCATTGCCGCGACGGGCGAATTCACGATTGGGAACGGCTTCGTCTTTGGCCTGCAAGGCAAAGGAACCCGACTGAATCAGTAAATTGTCGACTTGGAGTCGAGTAATGTTTTGGGAATCAACGCGACCGGCAAAGCTGCCAACCAGCCTTGCTTCTTGAAACACGCTGTCTCCACTTTTGATGCGAAGCGGTTCCATGGTGAAGTTGGCTTGTGTGACTTCGGCGTGTTTCATATCCAACGAGCCGCGAGCATCCAGCTCGCACTTCCCACCGAGACTTATCCCTGGATCGACACCGGCAAACAATTGCCCTCGCCGCTGCCAACCCGCAAGATCGCCAATCAACTTTAATTGGATGCCAGCTGGAGGAAGCTTGGCCATACCTGGTGCTGAATCGACAAGGGAAATAGGCTCGACGACTTGTGCGGTGAGCAGCTCTCCGTCGGCTTGGAGAGCGAATTGACCTCGATCGATTTGAATAACTTTGCCTTGGTCCACACGTGCGATGAGAGTGAACTCACCATCCCAGGCAGGCTCGTTCAACTGACCGTTCTTGTTCACAATTTTGACTGGCGTTGTTTTGAGTCTTCCGTTGGCCGTAAGTCGATTGCCTCCGTCTTGTTTCCAACCTACGTTGCAATCGGCGCTTCCGCTCAAGCTTTCGACCGGCAAGGCGAACCATTGAGAGAGACGCTGTTGCATTTTGGCCAAATCGAAGCGACCTGAGAGCAGCCCTTCTTGCAGATCGCCTGAGCCTTCGATCTTACAGAACTCGGCCGTGCAATCGGCCTTAAAGCTTGGTTGTCCGGCCGCATTGGCTGATACATCCACCGTTGCATCCAGGGCTTGGTCCCATCGCATGGCAGTCCCCTGAACATTGGCCTGCAGTCCTCCCAGTTGCAGTCGGTAATTGCTCGTTGGCGGCAGTGCGCTAACGAATCCAACCGGTGTGCTCTTTCGCTGAGACATGGACAAGCTTGCGGTGCCTGATTGAAGCTGAACTTGATCCTGCATTTGAATGAGATCCGGAGCAGCGAGAATAACGCGAGCGAGATCGATCTTGCCCTGTACCTCCAAATCTGCGTCGGCTATCCAAGGTTGTGCGAGGCTCGGTACGTTCAGCGGCCAAGGCAAGTTGACGTTGGCGCCTAGAGCACCTAAATCGCATTGAAGAACCGCATTTTGTGCGATGAGTCGATCCTGATTCAACTGGACTTCACCGCTAAGCTTGACTTGTTGAAGATTGGCGCCTCGTTTGCCGACCAGCGATGGGGCCACGATTCGCAACGCATCGATCTGTGCGGTCTGAACCTTGGCAGTGATCAGCTTGTTGCTGCGCATTTCGATGTCTGCTTGAACAGTAGCCAAACCGGATATTCGATCGATTGGAATGTCAGGCAAGCGACGTTGAATCAAACTAAACCATTGCAATGGCATGCCGTTGGTAGAGATGTTCATCCGCATAGGGGCGATGCCGGTGGCCTTGTCGGTTTCAGCACCTTCGATCGGCTGTGTCTTGATCGTAAACTGCCCCCCCATCAACGTCTCTCCTGGGAGTGCTGCGACCTGCTGGACCAACCCGATCAGCGTGATGGGCGGGATGGGCTGTTCCTTGGTTGGGAGTGGCAAGTCCGCTTCGTTGATCTTGAAGTCCCAGGCGGTCAAATCAACGCTGTCTCGCGCATGAACAATTGCGTCGGCGATTCGAATTCGTCCCGATGGCAAGCTGCTCGTGGCTGCAACCGAGGAAGACGCTTCCGACGAGGGCGTGCTTTGGCCTGCCAATAGCGGTTTGATGGCCTCCTCAATGTTTGTTGTTCCAGGCTGAACGTCCACCACCGCTTCGGCCCCACGAATGGTGATGGTTCCAAGGTTTCGGAAGTTGGTCGCGAGGCCGATCAAGTTTAGTTCGGTTTCGATTTCCGCTACTTTGATCAATTCAGCCCCCTTCTCATCGATGAGACGCAGGTCTCGCACCTTGATCGGTCGGAGCCAACCTCCCTCGACGCTGGCCAAATCAATACGCATCGGTGCAATGCCCGCATTGCGATTTATTGCGGATACCACGATCTCGCGGTTTTGGAGCAGCCACGGAATTCCCAATACGATCAGGCAGAACAACACCGCAACGCACCCTAACGCAATCCAGCGTTTGCGAAATCGTCGCCGGGACGATTGCGGTTTTTCAAATCCTGTTTCGTCAACTCTCTGTCTTGGCATCGTCCGAGTCTTCCTTCCGTAGAGAATTCGGTTACCTGCTAGTCAAGCGGCGAGTTTAGGAAACCGTGACCTACCAGGTCGAGAGAGAATTTCATACGACTTCGATGAAACTGTGCCATTGATATCCAATTGCCAACTCGCGAACCGGTGAAAGTTCAAGATGTATGGTACGGCGATTTCGTTCACACCCAGTTTGCTGGCAATCGAGGAATGGCTCAACAAAGGCCGCATCAGCATGGTTGTTCCAGCAAGACAGCGAATCTCGGTAACTTGGCTGACCTCCGATCCATCGCCTACGGTCGATTTTCCAAAGCGGTGCGATCCTCTCTGGACGAGCACCGGTCCATTGTCAGCGTCCATAGCATCCAAATGGATGCGCACAGTGAGCATCT
>JBEBHM010000789.1:0-3933 GCA_040080875.1 Pirellula sp. | reverse complement strand
AACTGGCCGTCAACAATGGCCCCAATCATTTGCATGGAGGCATTGTCGGGTTTGACAAATTGATGTGGCAAACGGCGCAGATCCAGAACGACAAGAGCGTTGGTTTGAGATTCAGCTTGACCAGTCCTGATGGCCAAGAGGGCTATCCCGGTACCTTACGAGTGGTGGCCGAGTATTTGTGGGACAATGACGACCGCTTGACCATTCGGTTTACTGCAAATACAGACAAATCCACGCACGTTAACCTAACAAACCATGCCTACTTTAATTTATCGGGTACTGGAAGTGGAGAGATCTACAAACATCAACTGCAATTGGCCAGCGATCAGTATTTAGAGGTCGACTCCAGCATGATCCCTACGGGAAAGTTGCCAGCGGTGAAAGGGACTCCTATGGATTTTAATACGTCGCACGCCATCGGGGACCGAATCCAAGAGTTAATGGAAACCAATGGTTACGATCACTGTTTCGTGGTTCGAGGCGAAGCTGGAAAAATGAGGTTGGCAGCCAGCGTGTTGGATCCTACGAGCGGAAGAACGATGGAGGTTCAGACCACGCAGCCTGGAATTCAGCTTTACACGGGTAACTTTTTGGATGGTTCGCAAGCAAGTTCGGGATTCAAGAAACACGAAGCGTTTTGCTTAGAAACACAACATTTTCCTGATGCTCCGAACCACAAAGAATTTTTGACCACGCTTCTTCAACCAAATCAGACTTTCGCTGAGTCCACAACCTACCGATTCGGCGTTCAAAAATAGGATCGGGAAAAGGTGTCCGGTACCGTTTCAAGTAAATCGGCATCTCTGCTTCCCGCTGTAGGCGTCAAACTTTACGCTTTTACCGAATCGATACCAACTATTTCCTTTCTATGCATCGTCCAATGTTCGATGTTGCCCAGTATAAATCATTAGTGGACTCTGGGTTCTGAAGGCGGCGAACTTTACGCCTCTAACGAATCGATAGCACCAATCGCCGCCTCATGTATCGCCCGGTCGTCGAAGCGCGAAGTTCGAAGTTTGTAACAGCGGTTCGATTGAGGTAGAATCGTTCGCTTTCGAATGTTGCATGTTTCGCATCTTGGTTTGAGGAGCGAAAGGATTTATTGGCGATGTCAGCAAAGATTGGGATTCGAGCTTGGATCGATTTCGCCTTTAAGAAGATATTTGGCAAACCGGGAAACGAGATTTGTCTTATTGGTTTGCTCAACTCAATCCTGGAATTGACGCACACAATCGTCTCCGTGGTGATTCTCAATCCGTTTTCTTTTAAGGACTTTGAAGACGACAAACTGGTGTGTGTCGACGTGAAGGCAACCGACCAAAACGGGAGAGTCTTCATTGTCGAAGTTCAAATCGTAGTGCATGACAGTTTCGCCCAACGCGCCTTGTACTATGGTTGCAGGGGCTATTCCGATCAGCTTCAAACGGGACATGGCTACAGCCAATTGAAGGCGACGTACTCTGTCTGTTTGTTGATGCGAAACTTGTGGATTGATGGTCGGTTGCATCACCATTATCGATTGGTAGAACGAACCACCGGAGAAGTATTGCCAAATTCGATCGAGATTCACACGATCGAATTATCGAAGTACAATGGAACGCCTGCAACCGTCACCGCGTCGAGCGAACTGGAACAATGGTGTTACTGGATTAAGCACTCGCATGAGCACACGGCAGAGGAATTGCAAGAATTGCTACCTGGGCTAGCGTTTTTGCGTGCGACAGCCGAACTGAGGGATATCCAAATGAAAACGGAGGAACGCGAGATGTATGATTTACGACAAAAAGGCAACCATGGATTACGAGTCGAATCTCATCGACGCCCGACAGGAAGGACGACAAGAGGGCAAATTGGCAGGCCGTGTACAGATCTGCCAAGAACTGCTTGGCGATGACGTGATCTCAGACGCAGATCTTCTGTCAAGGTCGACTGAGGAGTTGGTTCAGCTGATTTCTCTACTCCAAGACCGACTTCGAAAGCGTGAGAAATAGGATTGAGAGAATGAACAGCGGTAGCCTGTGGGCAATTTGACGTATACTTGGGACAGTAGCAAGAACAAGACGTCCGAAGCGATAAGTGGCACGATGAGCGGATGCGAATTTACTCAAGCAGGTACAGCCTATGACGACGAAGATCGTCTAACCGGCTATGCTCGTGCCAACAGCAACCTGACACAGTCTTGGAGTCTGACAAGCGTGGGTGACTGGTCGAGTATCACGACCAATGGCACATCTCAAACGAGAACGCACGACCTCCTAACCGAGCCTTGTTCACGCACCGACACGAGTTACGGTGGGGTCCGATTAGAGACATCAACGGGGCGATGATTCGAGCCAAACTGGATTCATCGGCGGCCATTCGCCTCTCAACCCTAAGCCCTCAACTCTCAACCAGCTTGGACACTTGGAATGTGCGATTCCGTTGAGCAACTTCGGTCGCCATCGAAAAACCACCGGACACCTAACCGTCTACGCTTGAACGAAGGCCAAGAACCAAGAACCAACACGAATTGAAAACTGCCGTCAAAACTGATTGCGTGCTACTCATAGCGAGCAAGAATCCTTCGGTTAGCCGCAAGTGTCGAGTTCTCGGACACAATTCTTCAGAATGTCCGGACAAACAGCATGGGCGGCGAAAAAATGCGTTCTTAAAATGCTTGTAATTTGAAATATTTTTCGCGGAAACCGTACCCAGACGACGCGGAAATAGCTAAAGTTAAGTGTCACACACAAACTCGCTGGTTTTCACGCTTGGTAGGTTTTCCTATTGAGCTCAACACCTCGTCAACCTATTTCGAAAACGATAGTTGAGTTGTCATTGATGTCTTCCAAAACGCGTAGAAATCGGTTCGTTGCGAATCGCTGCTCTCGTCGGCAATTGCGATTCGATTGTTTGGAAGAGCGACGTCTACTAGCTGGACTTCACGTTCGTTTATTCGAGGATGCCGATGGATCCAGATCCAATGGGGCTTCGGATTGGAATTTGGCAGACAAGGCGGTTTTCGTAGACTTGAATCGGGATGGAGTCCTGGATTCGTCTGAGCCATGGGCCGTTACGAATGACAAGGGGATAGCGGTATTCCAAGATCTTCCAGCAGGTAATTACTCGATTCGTTTGGTGGGACAAAATCAAAGCGTCACACAGACCTTTCCCACGGAACCCGCCGCGAACGGAGTGTGGTTCGAGGGAATTGGAGACATTATTGAGGTTGAGTCTAACGGATCGTTGTGGGCGACCAATGGGAACAAGCTTTCGCATTGGGACAGGGGCTTATCGCAAGAATTAGACTCCATTGAATTCGGAAATCGAAGACTTTTGGATGCGGTGTGGGTGTCCGAAAACGATCGAACCCCAATCAACGGATTCGCGTTGACACAATCGGCGAATGATGTTCGGGAATTGTGGAAATTGTCTGGCGAGGATTCTCTTCGCGCGGAAGTACTACCGGTGAATGCTGCGGGATTTAGCCGACTAGAGATGTCAGGTGAGCAACTCTTGGTTCACTCGGACATCGGCAATGTCGGGCTGACCCAAGTCGACTATTTGCAAAGTTTCGAAGTGAGACCCATCGGATTTCACGAAGGAGACGTTCTCGAATACAAGTCGGTGGGCCAAAATCAGTTTGCGACACTCGAAAACGCCAACGGAGGATGGAGAATCGTTGTTTATGAACGGGTGAACGGCGAAACAAAAACCGTTGGTCGTCGCGCATTCCCATCCGAAGTAACACAGTGGCAGGTGTCACCCGATGGCCAAACGTTAGCTGTTAGCACCAAGGACGATTTTCTTGTACTTGACGTTCGCGCAGGCTTGCCGACGCGGACAATTCTGGAAAACGCAATTGAGCCGATTATTTTTGATTCGGTCCGCGACCTTCTGATTACAGGAAGCCAATCGAACGAAAACGAGCTTTTGGGATGGAGTATGACAAGC
>JBEBHM010000788.1:0-3933 GCA_040080875.1 Pirellula sp. | reverse complement strand
AGTGAGTGAAACAGCAAGGCTGCATGATTCGTTTGGTCTGCGAGGAGTAGGTGGGTTAATGCTTCCTGTGCGTCCCACGGGCTAATTGGCTTTCGCAATATCGCAGCGGCGAGCACGGAATGGCAATCGCGAAAGGTCTTTGCTGGAAGATTGGGTTTTGCTAAGCCCACTAGGATGGGCGAAACACGACTAGTTCTTGGAGTCTCTCGTTGAACCCATGCACCAATTAAGCTTGCCAGTGTTTCTCGCGGTCTAGGAATTTCAGTTTCTACTTTTCCCAACTCAATCGCGACGTCGTCGTGCAGCGGGCCTATAGCAAGCGACATTCGATAGAGTAGCTCTCTCTCGGATTCGCCGAGTGTTGTACAAAGCCTGACGAGTACTTCGTCAGCAATCCCTGCTGTATGCTGTTGATCAAGAATATCTGTGAGTCGCCCAGACTCCCAGTTCGCATCTCGTAGATACTTAATTGCGATGTTGCTTAGCAGCGGGTGGCCAAAAGTGATATTGCAGATAAATCGCACTTTTGTCTGATCCAGAAACCACTTTGGTGCACCATAGGAACGCAGCAAATCGGCAATTTCCAATTCATCAAATCTCGGAACGGAGATTTCCTTGAAGTGTTCATCTTGCAGGGAACTCAGTAGTTTATGTGGGGTATTAAATCGACTCGTCGAAACCAAGTACACTCCATTTTCATGGCATGTTTTACCTAGAAGTGAAAGGTGTGAGAGTAACGGCGAATCTGGGGTAAGTCTCGGCATGTCATCCAAGACAACACAGCACGGGCGCATAAGTTTCGAAATGGCGAGTCGGAACAAGTCGGTATCGACTGTAGGTGACGAGTGGGCACCAAGATGACGTATCGTTTCTCTCAAAACCATGACTGCATGCATTGGTTCCATGGCATGATTAAATTGGACCCAACCGGCACAACCGCCCAAATGATCGGCCAGTTCGCGAGCAAGGTGGCTCTTGCCCTCATCCAATGCGCCAACGACGGCTAGCCAAGCAGGGCTACGGACGTTTTCAAGCAGCTCATTTACTATTCGCGTCCGCTTCACCAGGTTTACTGCCATCGGTGGCGGTTCGGTGGAAACGGCCCCGATGGGATCGATGTCCTGAAGTTCGATACCAACCTTTTTTGCAACCCAGCCAACGTGCGACTTCAGAACAGATACGGCATCTTCCACGCCCTCCACGCGAAACTGCAGTCGGGTAAACCGATCTTGCAAAATTTGAAGCTGGGCATGATCTGAGTCAGAAAGCGTGGGCTTCGAGAGCTGCTCTGAGAGCATTTCTCGGGAGAGGCGTTTGACACCTGAACGCGAAAGCAATCCAAGCACAAAGAAAGTTAATCTCTGGTGTAATGACTCTACTTGGCGATCGCCTCGATCCCCTTGTCCAACCATTTCACGTATTGAATGGCGGACTCTTTCTGAAGCATCTTCAGCATTAGATCCCCCACAGTTCCACTGAAGTCGGGAAATCAGGTCTTCCAACATTCCGAGATCATTAGAAGCGATTGCTTTGAGACGACCCCAAATATCGATAGAGATGTTTTTTGGTCGTGACAATGTCAAGAGAAATTGCCCAATTGACTGACATGCAATCCGACGCTCGTCTTCCGCGATGTGGCCGTCTCGACAGTCTTCCCATAATTGCAATCCAGGTGTCCTATTGGGAAACGGGTTGGGACGCTCAGCAACAATGCGAGCGTTAGTAGAGTAGCAGAACCATAGCCTCAGCGTTGGATTTTCCTCAATGTGACTTATTGCATTACAAATGAACTCCAGCGTTTCTTCGCTACGTAGCGTAATGCTACTGTCGCGATGCCTAACCTGCTCAAGTACTCGATGAAAACTGCTTTCGTTATCTCGAACAATTGATTGAGCAATTTGATCTATGTCTTCGCCTCGCTCCAGCTCTAAATACGAATCAGCGGGAAGCTCAAGCCAACGCAAAATCGATAGATCAATTTGGTACTTGAAGCCACGCAGAGTAGCCCAAGCATCTTGCTGGCGACCAGGCTTGAAGTCTTGTTGGTTAACGTCGTTTTCTATCAAGATGCCTCTAGCTGCCCACCTGCTGCCGCAAGTTTCTCTTCTTGCCAATCTTGGTAAGTCTTGTTCGTCCCTTCCACTCGCCACGACCCTGTGCGGCCGCTCACATTTCCAGCGTTTACAACCACGGCACCTGCCGTGGGGCTCGAAAATGGGACGTTCTCAGCAAAAACATAAAAGTCGGGAGAGTCACAAGGCACGATTTTCTTCTCGAGTAACAGTTGTTCGCGCAGGCCCCGATACGAAGTCCAGCCCTGAGGGCCAGCAACTCGAGCCGTCGATCCTTTGAACACTACAAACTCGCCATTGATCTCCTGCGCCTTCGCGGACGCACCTGATGGTGAGTAGGTGAAAACAGGCGATGAATCCGTAATCGTAGAGCCTCCACTCGGTTGGACTACTGGTTTAGCTTGCAGGAAATTGAATCCGAGAACGGGTAGTACAAGTTGCATCTGCGAGATGAAGTATTCCATGTCCGCGATATCAGGTTCGGGTAGTGGAGGAAGAGGAGGTGCGGTTCCATTGTGTACTGTTGCACGATCCGCCTGATATGCTGTCGCTATTAACCGACTTTCAATGTACCTTCCGTGTGACTTGGTGATATTCTGGTCCTTGCTTATGACAACTGCGCAACGTGTCCAGAATTCTTTCGACTCGTCATCATCATGCGCCGTAAGCCGTTTAAAGACGTTGTCTCCTTCTCCGATGTAAACCTTGTCTCTCGCCGGATTTTCTGGGTCTGGGCCCAGCAGGCAATATACTCCTGTGCGTTTTACTTCCTCGCGCTTCGCCAACTCTGCCAGTAACGATCGTGGCGCAACAATCACCTTACCAGTCCAATTGATAATCTCTGCGGTCAGAATGTCTGATGGGGAGCCATTGACCAGGTGGATGCGTATCGTTTTTCCGTTCATAGAATTTATCTTTCGTGCGTATAGTCACCAAGCAAGCGTTGTAGGAAGTCCGGTTTGTTGTGGGCCGAGAAATATTAAATCATCGCCTTGGGGATGACTTTTTCGGGAATTGAATTTCGAATGCGTTCCGGGCAAACTCTTGTTGACCGCCTGGATTACGTATTTGTGATTGGACCGTTATCTTTGCATCGTGAAGCGCTGCTACCCTAGATCCTCTGATTGGAATTGATATTGCTCTGACTGCATGATTTCTCCAAGACTACGCACTCTACCCTATTTCACGGAGGAGTTGTTATGTCTGGTAGTGCACCGATCATCGTTATCACAGAAAAACAGCAGGCGGTTCTCAGTGAATTTGCTGCTTCCCGAACCATTGCCGTCTCTCTGGCCCAACGGTCCAAGATCATTTTGATGGCATTCGACCGCATCCACAACGACGAAATTGCACAGGCTGTCGGCTTGAATCGAAATCAAGTTGGAGTCTGGCGGCATCGTTGGAAAGCTGCGTTTTACGATTTGGTGGCTGTGGAATGTAGTGAAGGAATTCCAGCACTCAAGCAAGTCATCACAAAGCTCTTGAGCGACGCTCCTCGAAGCGGGCGCCCCCCATCAACTACAAGCGAACAGTTAACTCAAGTTGCTTCTCTTGCTCGTGAGAACCCAAGCGATTCAGGATTGCCCATCTCGCAATGGACTTCAAATGAGTTGGCCAGCGAACTCTTGCGGCGAACAATATTCGATTCGGTTTCTGCCTCCAGTGTTCGTCGTTGGTTAGATCGAATGGACCTAAAGCCACATCGGCATATGTACTGGCTCTTTAGCCCAGATCGATCGACTCCCGAGTTCGACGCAAGGGTACGACTCATTTGCGACGTGTACTCAGAAGCCATCGAGGCCTACAACGATTATGGTATCCACACGATATGCATGGACGAGCACACAGGAATCCAAGCCTT